>JAKBYW010000061.1:0-8169 GCA_021840275.1 Chloroflexota bacterium
CGACCAGCCGAAGTCCGCGGCGTTCGAGGCGGGCAATAACCTCGCCCATTAATCCGCGTTGCACGCCATCTGGCTTCACAAGTACGAGCGTTCGTTCCACAACTTCCTCCAAAAATGAAATGTGTGGGTCGGACTGGCAGTCCGACCCACTTATTTAGCGAAGTAATTCTTCAGCTTTTGTATAGGCGTCCAGCGCCTCTTGCAGGCGGCTGCCGCGCATGTACGCATCACCAAGCGCCTGCCAGATGGGTACCTCCACCGGATAGCGGTATAACGCATCGCGCAGATCGCGGATGATCTCCTCCAGGAACTTGCCTTTGCGGATCAATTTGTCGTAGACTGCTACAGCGGTGGAAATATTGCCGCGCTCCAATTCAGTTTGGGCATCGACAAGCGAATCAACCGATCTCGGCATGAGAGCGCTGGTCTGCTTCAAGCGCGGCGCGGCTGGAGATTTCTTTTCAGGCTTCGCGGCGGACTTCTTGTCAGGCAGCGATTCTTCAAATGCATAATTCGACTCACTCACAGGCGGCTTGTTTGGACTTGGCGCGTCTTCAACAGCCTCAGCAGGTTCCTGCGTTTCTGCCGGATGCCAGTCAGCAGGGCTGGCCGGTTGCCTGATCTCAGGTTCGGAATCATCTTGCAACCAGGAGGACAAGTCGCTTCCTGAACCGGCTTGCAGAGCATTCTCCTCTGTGTCAAGTCCTGCCAGCCAATCGGGCACATCTTCTTTCCGCGCGCCTTTCGGCTCGGAAGGTGCCGGGCCAGGCTCGCTTAACCAGGCGGGCGCAGAGTCCGAGCCCAGGATGGGAGGTTCTTCTTTTGCTGGCGCGTCGCTAATATCCGTGTAGGTATCTGCACCGGACAACTCGCTTAACCAATCAGGAGATTCTTTTGGAGTAGACGCGTTATTCTCTGAAACGTCGCCTTTGGACTCGCTCTGTTCCAGATTACGAAGCCACATGCCCGTCTCATCCATGGATGATGAGGCGGGTTGCGCCACAACCGGGGTCTCATCAATCGCTTTAGCTTGGTCCACCCAATCGGGGGCAACATCTGTGCGCGCGTTGGGATCAGACACCAGCTCCTCGGATTTCGCGCCGTACTTGCTGGCCAGACTCTCCAGCCAGGCTATGCCGTCATCCTGCTCCCGCAAACTGGTGCCCAGATCACCAAGAGAATCTGGCGGGGCTGGTTCATGAGTAGATTTTTGTACATGCGCTTCGGGCGCGGGCTGGCTGGCAGCGGGTTGCGAAACTGGCGCGGCATTCTGGTCATCCGAGTTTTTTAGCCAGGCCGGGATATCATCAAAAGCCTGCGGCACCGCAGGTTCAGGTTCAGCCGCGGCTGGCGCGCCAAGTTCTTTTAGCCAGGCATTCGAATTTGTATCAGCAGTTGAATTGGATTCAGGCGCAGGCGCTGACTCTGGCACAGAAGCCTGATCACCACCAAGATTGCGCAACCAATCCGGCGTATCGGCCAAAGGAGCAGGCCGGGCTTCGGGAGTTGAAACAGCCGCGGACACACCAGTCGTCGGCGCCATGGCTTTGACCCAATCGGGCAGATCGGCCTGCACCGCCCCGAACGATTCAGATTCGCCTTCGAACGACGTGGGAGATTCCTGTGACTGCCCATCCGACTCTCCCCAGCCAGCTTGACGGAGAAAGTCCGGGATTTCCTCCTGGGGCTTTGAAACGGAGGCCGCTGCGGGGGCGGCCTCGATCGAAGCCGATGCACCGGAAGGCGCAGTGGCCTTCAGCCAGTCGGGTTGTTGAGCGGAAGCACCCATGGCAGTCGCATCGGATTCCAGACCAATTCCCAATTCCCCACCCCAGCTGGATGTGCTGTCACTGACCGAACCTGTGTACTCAAAGCGTTCGAGGCTGACTGCGGCATCGGGCACTTCGTTGGAACGGAAAATGGATTCCTGCGCGAAGGCCGCATAAGGGTCGAGTTCGCTAACGCGATGGCGATAAACCTGAGTCGACTCGGCGCGCTGCGTTCCGGGCAGGAGTTCGACCATCACGCGATTGGCATCGTAACAATAAGGGAAGCGCTGCAACAACTGTGAACAAATGTCGCTGGCATCCGTCTTCTGCCCATTACGAAAATAAGCCTTGGCGAGCAGCACCTGCATGTCCGTGCGCTGCGCGTCGCTGGCAAGCACGGCCTTGATCTCGGAAATGGCCTGATTGTAAAGTTCGCCCTGCACATACATTTGCGCCAGCGCGCCGCGCGTCAGCCGGATCTTGGGAGGTTCGACGCCATCGCGCCGGCAAAATAGTCTTTGCAATTCACCTTGAATGGCGGCATTCGAAGGCTGGACTTCGAATGCGCGCTCCATGTGCCAGATCGCATCGTCGAGTTTATTTTGTTCGTCGCTGATAATGCTCATGCCAACGTGCGAGACAAAATCATCCGGCACGGATACCAGAATGCGCTGAAAAATATCCACCGCTTCTGCATATCTCTTAGCCTCAAGATAGGCTTTGCCAAGCAGGCGATACGTTTCAAGATGTTTTGAGAAAGCCGTCAGGATATGGCGGCAATGGGCTATGGCTTCATCCAGCCGACTCTGTTCGATCAGCTTTTCGATTTCGCGGTTGTAAATACGCAGGGAAACTTTTGCCATGAAAGAGCGCTCCGCTTTAAGTATGCCCGATTCCTAAAAATTACGCAAGCCTATACGCTATTTTACTCGTAAAAGAGCGGAAACGGCGGGACAATCTTGTCGCCGATAACGTGCGCGGCGGTGACTCGTTCCCGGGCTTCGGCCAGCTTTTTCTCATCATTGGCATGGATGGTAAACAACGGTTCGCCCTTTTGAATTTTATCGCCAACTTTGTGGTGGATGATAAAGCCGACGGCGTGATCCACCGCGTCGGACTTTTTGGCGCGGCCTGCTCCGAGCGTAACTGACGCCTCTCCCACGCTGCGCGCCTCGACTTGTGACAGGATTCCGCTTCGAGGCGCATTTACCACCTCGACAAATTTGGCGCGCGCCATCTTGTCAGGCCGGTCTACGTAAGAAACGTCGCCGCCCTGCGCCTGCACCAACACGCGGAACTTCTCAAAAGCCGAACCGTTTGCGAGGGCCGTCTCAGCCATCTTTCGGCCTTCGCTCAAATCTTTGGCACGCTTACCAACCACAAGCATGTGAGCGCTGACGTGCAAACAATGTTCACGGAAATCCGCCGGGCCGCCGTCTTTGAGCGCCTCAATCGCCTCCTTGACTTCGAGCGCATTGCCGACGGCATGACCGAGCGGCTGGTTCATATCCGACAGCAGACAGATCGTTTTGCGTCCGGCCAGGTCGCCGATCTTCACCATCAAGTCGGAAAGTTCACGCGCCATCTCAAGCGTTTCCATGAACGCGCCATTGCCAACTTTTACATCCAGCACGATGGCTTGCGCACCGCCTGCAATCTTCTTGCTCATAATGGATGAAGCGATCAACGGAATGGAGGGAACGGTTCCCGTCACATCGCGCAGAGAATATAGTTTGCCGTCCGCCGGCGCCAGGTCTAGGGATTGACCGGCGAGGACGATGCCTTTGTCTTTGAGTTGCGCCTTGAATTCATCTGTGTTCAATTCCACACGATAGCCTGGAATGGATTCCATTTTGTCGAGCGTGCCGCCGCTGAAGCCAAGTCCGCGGCCGGACATTTTACCGACTGGCAATCCGCAAGCCGCAACGATGGGCAAAACCATCAGGGTCGTTTTATCGCCGACGCCGCCGGAGGAATGCTTATCGACAGCAATGTCGACCACGCCAGTTAAATCCAAAACGTTGCCAGAGTTGACAATCGCCATGGTCAAGTCGGTGGTTTCCTGAGGCGTCATGCCATTGAGCAGGACTGCCATAGCCCAAGCCGAGACCTGGTAATCAGAAATATCACCTTTGACAAAACCTTGTACAAAGAAGTTGATTTCTTCCTGGGTCAATTCCCCTTTTTCGCGTTTCTTAATAATGATGTCTACTGCGCGCATACGATTCTCCTGCCCTCATTTTATCGCAAAAAGACGATAGACCATGGACGATGGATCGAAATAAAAGATCGCAAGCCTTTGCGGCTCACGGTCTATAGTCTATCATCTATGATCAGTTTTTCAACAATTTGTATCCATCTTTCGTATCCTGCACAGTCCAGCCGTGCGCAGAGATAAGATCACGCAAGCGGTCGGACTCCGTCCAATTCTTATCAGCACGAGCTTGCTGACGTTTTTCCAGCAAAGCCAGCACATCAGCGGAGGGTTTATCATCATCGAGCGGCGGAGCATTGACGACCATCTCCCACACATCGGGACGAATTCCATGATCAAGCGGTTCAGGTGAGACAAAACTCCCCAACGTACTTAATGGAAATTTCGCGCCCGCTGGATAGATTTTTGCTTCGCAATCACGCACTAAAGAAACGGAACTCACCCCGCTAATTTCGCACTGACCCATTTCAAAATCAATCACGAAGCCGGTATGTTCATCGAGGCCCACAGTGATGTTTTCTGCAGGCAGGTTTCTGCACCATTCGTCAAACCGCTCCATGCCAACGAAACAACGGCTGGTGTCCAGATCGTCGCCGCCATCGGCATTATTCCAATGAGGGACAAGGGAGAGATGCAAACCATAATCATCGAAAAGATTTAAGCCGATTTTGGTATGCACATCCTCACCGACTTTATAAATTTCATAAACCGGCAAAGCCCATGCACCGACTGAAATCGTGGCAGCAGAAGCAAAGGCCAGCGTCGCACCGAGACGATGGCGGGCGCGGATGATCTCCCAGGCAAGCGAGCCGTGCAATTGACGCACTGCATACGTCGGACTACCCGGTCCCATGAAAATAAAGTTGGCATATAAAAGCGGCCTGACAACATCCAGTTCATCGGGACTAAATGGCGTGCCGCGTTTGCGCGCCTGGATTACATCAATAACAGGGGTGTAATTTTGAAGCCGGATTTTCAGAAAGTCCGCCACACGTCCGGCGACCTGATGCGAGTTAAGCTCAAAACCCGCAGGAGTCTCCAAAATGGCGATCCGCACAGGCTGAGGCAAAGAGCGCGCTAACGTCTCAAAGATGCGTCCGCCTGCCAGCGAAGTCTCACCCGAACCGAGAAAAGCGATTTGTCCCAAAGTCATGTTATTTGGATGCCGCGTTCAATTGGTCTATTACCTCAAGCAGGATCTTGTTTTCGGGAATATCTGACATCGACTCACCTTGATGAGCATAGCGAATGAGCCCATCCTGATCGACGATGGACACAAGAGGCATGCGCCCCAGCTTAAAGATATTGACCTTTTGTTTATAACGTTTTGCGACAACATGCGCCGGGTCCGGAAGACCAACAAATGGGATCTTCTGCTCATTCCAATAAGATCGAAAAGCGTTCAATCCATCGGGGCCAACGGCGAGAATCTCTGCGCCGCGGCTCGTAAATTCTGCGTAATTATCGCGCAAGCGCGCCAACTGCGCGCGGCAATATGGTCATAGAAAGCCGCGTAAAAAGGCCAGCACGATCGGCTTGCCGCGAAAATCAGAAAGGCGGATGTGGCGCTCTTGCGTATCGATCAATTCAATTTCAGGTGCAGGTTCGCCCGGATGAAGTAATTCAATCATGGATCAATTCTTTCGCTTTCTGCCAAATTTCGTCAAACATCTCGACCGTCAGTTTTCCGGTCAAGGTATTTTGCTGGCTGGGATGATAAGAGCACAATAGCCAGCGGCCGGTGTTCAGTGATCCTGTGTTCAGTTGATAGAGTGCACCATGGCCAAACCTGAACGAGGCGCCGCGCACAGGATATATTTTGAGAATTCTTTCAAATGCAACACGGCCCAGGCAAACGAGGACTTTGGGATTGATGATGCTAATCTCACGCTCAAGGAAAGGCTGGCAATTATTTAATTCTTCGAGCGTGGGTCTGTTGCCGGGCGGCGCGCAGCGACCGGATGCAGTAATGTACATATCATGGAGAGTCAGGCCATCCTCGCGGCTGACCGCTTCGGGCCGACTCGCAAACCCGGCGCGATACAGGGCCGGATAGAGAAAACCACCCGACGCATCGCCTGTGAATTGGCGTCCGGTACGGTTCGAGCCGTGCGCGCCAGGCGCGAGTCCAATCACGAGCACACGCGCTTTTGGATCGCCAAAGCCAGGGACGGGGCGTCCCCAATATTCGTGATCTTTATATGCCTTGCGTTTCGTACGCGCAACCTCTTCTCGCCATTCAACAAGGCGCGGACATCTGCGGCAGGCAATGATTTCTTTGTTTAATTCATCAAGTTGGGATTGCATAATTCTATGTTAGAGAGTGTTTCTTAAGTCCAATTCACCACAGATAAACACAGATGAAAAGGATTTGAGATCGTTTTTGAGGCTGTTTTTTTCAAGAATCAGTGTTTATCTGCGTTCATCTGTGGTTAAAAATTCTTTAAGAAACAGTCTCTTAGCACGCGGGCAAGTTTACAGGTTGGAAGGTTTAAACTTTCCAACCTTCGGACTTTCCAACCTTTAGACGATTAACATCGCATCGCCAAAGGAATAGAAACGGTAACCTTCCTTGATGGCGGTTTCGTAGGTTTCCAAAATCTTCTCACGCCCCGCAAACGCGCTGACGAGCATGATAAGTGTGGATTTTGGCAGATGAAAATTAGTGATCATCGCATCCACAACTTTGAACTGATATCCCGGCAGAATAAAAATGGATGCTGGACCAGTAAAAGCCGATATTCGAAGGTCGGGAGTCGGAAGTCGGGAGTCGTCCACAATTCCCGAATCACGATTCGCGCTTCCCGCCGATTCAAGCGTTCTCACCGATGTCGTCCCCACCGCGATCACTCGCCCGCCCGCTGCGCGCGCTGCATGGACCGCCTCGGCTGTCTCTTGAGATAGTTCACACCACTCCGTGTGAATTTTATGTTGCCGCGGGTCGTCTTCGGTCACGGGCGCAAACGTATCCAGGCCAACATGCAAGGTGACGTAAGTGATCTTCACGCCCTTCGATTTTAACTCATCGAGCAAATTCAGCGTGAAATGCAGACCTGCAGTCGGCGCGGCGGCGGAACCCGGTTCGCGCGCATAAACGGTTTGATAGCGTTCCGGGTCATTCAACTTTTCATGGATGTATGGCGGAAGAGGGACGTTCCCCACTTTGGAAAAATACGGCTCGATAGGTTCGCTAAAACGGATGAGACGTTCGGAGCCTTCGAGAATTTCTACAACCTCGGCTTCGGGTCCTTCCTCGACTTTGACCCTGCTCACTGTTTTCAAACCTTTCCCACCCACCAGGGCTTCCCACGTTACCGCCTCGCGGCGGCGCAGCAGGAGCAATTCGACGCGTCCGCCGCTGGGCTTGCGGGCAAAGATGCGGGCCGGGATGACGCGAGTTTGATTGAGCACCAGCAAATCGCCCGCGCACAGATAATCGCCGATATCGCGGAAGATTCTGTGCTCCAGTTTTCCTGTGCCACGATGAAGCACCAGCAAACGCGAAGAATCGCGCGGCTCAGCGGGAGTCTGCGCGATGGAGGATTCGGGGAGGTGATAATCGAAGTCGGAGGTTTTCATAAAAAATCGTAGTAACGACTTCAGCCGTTCATCCTATGAAAGCGACTAAAGCCGCCACTACGGGTTGAATCGCGCGGCTCGGTGTAGTCGAAGTCGGATGTTCCTGCCTTCGATATGAATATCTCCGGGTAAACGCCCGAGCGGGATGTCAAATTATACGCCCGACCAAAGAACGAATACAAGAAATGATGGAAATGCTCCAAACTTAATTTTGGCTGGCGGTGGAGTCAAGCACGCGGGCTGTGAGAAGTCTGGTTCAAAGATGGCATTCTATATAAAAATAGGTCAGTCCGGCCTTCGACAACCCGGATGATATAATCCCGAAAACCAACCTGCAAAGGACTCTCCATGAAAATCGGAATCATCGGCGCAATGGACGAGGAACTGCTCCCCATTCGCCGGCACACGCAACACCTTGAGCAAATCCAAAGATCAAACCGTATCTTTTGGCGCGGCAGTGTTTACGGCCATGAAATTTACCTGACGCGCTGCGACCCGGGCAAGGTCAACGCCGCGCTTGCTACCCAGCAATTGATCGACCATTTTGAAGTCAACGCCATTTTCAACATGGGCAGTTCGGGTGCCCTAGCGCCCGAACTCGAAGTC
>JAKBYW010000062.1:0-8151 GCA_021840275.1 Chloroflexota bacterium
AATGAGATAACTTATGGCAACAACAGTACATGATCCCGTTTGTGGCATGGATATTGATCCAGCGACTGCCGCTGGCAAGTCCGAATATAAGGGTCAAACCTACTACTTCTGTTCACTCGGTTGCAAGAAGTCCTTCGACAAAGAACCTGAGAAGTATGTTGGCAAAGCAAGCGAACACGAACATCATCACTAATATTTCAGGAATCCTGACAGAAAAAAATCAAATAAAACAGCCTGCCAAACTGGCAGGCTGTTTGTTCTCACGCACTATTATCAAACATGGATGTTAACCAAACGGCGAGAAACCTGTTTTCTGATGGACATAATCGCCAGTATAATTCCAAAGAGGGCGGCTTGGAGCAATACGATTGATGCCCCTGACGCAATGTCAATATAATAGCTCAAGTATATTCCGAGCAGCCCAGTTAGAGCACCGATGATAGTCGAAAGCACACTCATGCGGCTGAAGCTGTCGGTCAACAACCTGGCAGTGATGGCAGGGATGATCAAAGCCGCGGCGATCAAAGTCACGCCCAAGATTTGCATGGAAGCAATCAATGCCGCTGCCAGAACAAGCGCAAACAGGGTGTCGACCCATTGAGTCCTGACGCCATACACTTCTGCTACTTCTGATTGAAAGGTCGTGAACAGCAATTGCTTATACAGAAAGAAGATGATTGCTGCTATCATGAGCGTCACACCTGCCACTACCCACACATCGCTTTGCGATACCCCTAGAATATTTCCAAATAACGCCGCGTCGAAGTTGCGATTGAAATGGCGATAGCGGCTGATAAGCGCCACGCCGGTTGCGAAACTCGCCGTAGTAATGACACCAATGGCCGCGTCGGCGTTGATCTTTGTGCGCCGCACGGTTTGATTGATCAGGATTGCGGCGATAAAACCTCATAGACCCGCACCAAGATAAAAATTCCAGGCCATCAGATAGGAGACCACTGCCCCGCCGAAAATGGCGTGAGACAATCCGTGGCCGATGTAGCTCATGCCGCGCAGGACAATGTAAACCCCGATTAAGCCGCACAAACCGCCGACCAGCACCGCAGCTACGGTACCGTTCCGAAAGAACTCAAACTGAAATGGTTCAAATAGGATGCTCATTTCTGAAGTCTTCCTTGATGAATGGGGATTTCGCCGGGTACCGGGTTCGGAATGAGATCGTGATAGGTATGCCCGTGTGGTTTTTGCTGGACAAACAGCATACCGTCCTGGCGGATGACAAGCATATCGCCCTGGTATGTTTCATTTAGAACTTCAACGGTAAAGACATCGTCAGGCGAACCTTGCGCAATCACCCGGCGGTTGATGCAGATAACCCAAGGCAAGTGGGCTGCTGCTGTGTTCAAATCGTGGGTGGTGATCAGGATTGTCATACCCTGCTGGTTCAAGTCGGCCAGCATACGCAATACGTTCTCTGCCGTGCTCATATCCACACCGGTTGTCGGCTCATCCAACACCAGTAATTCAGGCTCGGCGATCAGGGCGCGAGCCAGGAAAACGCGCTGTTGCTGTCCGCCGGACAGATCGCGGATATGTCGTCCGGCCAAATCTGCGATACCCAGACGTTTCAGGATGGCGCTCAGGCGCTGCTTGTCTTCATGACTAGGCCAGGGCCATATCCCTGATCTCTGGATGCGTCCCATCAATACTGCCTGCGCGACTGTGACCGGAAAATTCCAATCGACGGCTTCAAGCTGGGGAACATAGCCGACGCGCGGCGCCGGGCGGCCGTTGAGTGCCTCGCCTTTAATACAGACTTCACCTTGTGAAGGATGCAAGACGCCGAGGATTAATTTCAATAGGCTGGTCTTGCCAGCGCCGCTTGGTCCAACCAGCGCGGCAAACTGGCCCGGATGAAGGTGCAGGGATATATCTTCCAGGATCGGTTCAGCACCGAATCCGAATGTCACCTGGTTAAGTTCTACAAGAGGTCGCATAACAACTCCTATTGCTTCTGGTTCACCAACGTATCCAGTCCCGGTATATTGGATGTGTCAAAGTTATCAAGCGATGCGGGATTGCCGCCCAAATCCTTCGTGATGGTTCGCACGTCTTCCACCATGAGACCTAAATAGGAATGATTTCCATCGCCCACTACTCCCGGTAAGTCATCATCGCGCAGGCTGTCCTCATACTTTGCACCGGTCTCTTTGGCGATTTGTGCCAGGATGGGAGATGGAAAAACTTCAGAACCGAAAATTGCGGGAACATTTTCCTGCTTGATTTGCGTGATGAGATTGGCAATCTCTTTAGGCGAAGGCTCGGCAAAATCCGCTGGCTGGATGGCCCCGATCACGATCATGTGATAACGCGGGGCAAAATAAGCGAAAGAATCGTGATAGGTCAGCAACTTGCGATTGTTCTCCGGGATGGAATTTACACTGTCTGTGATTGCCTTATCAAGGGCCATAATCCGCGCCTTGAATGCGTCAAAGTTCTTGTTGTAATAGGCGCTATTGGGGGCGTCGCGGCGCACAAGGGTATCGCGGACAATCTCCGCATATCGAAGGGCATTGATTGGATTCATCCACAAATGAGGATTGGGATTGCCCGCAGATTTTGGAAAAGAGAAATCATAAATGTATTGATCTGGCGTAAGAGTTTGTTCGCCGAGGACCACAATTTCGGCGCCGGGTTTTAAATTCGCGGCGGCCAACTTCTGGGTTGGCTCTTCGAGATGAAGGCCGTTGACGAAGATAACGTCAGCTTGTGCAAAGAGTTGAGCCGTCGAAGGCGCAGGCTCAAAGGTATGCGAGTCGGTTCCCTCCGGAATAATCCCGGTCAGCGCGATATGGTCACCGCCAATATTGTAGATAATGTTGGTGATCGGCGAAACGGTCGTGACAACTGTCAACTTGTCTGAGACGGGTGTGCTCACTGATGGACTGCACCCCGAGAGCAAAAATATAGCAACAATCAAAAACAGTGCTAGTACAGTCAATTTACGCATGGGCCATCCTTATATTAAAGCGAATGGAGAAATTAATTTGTTGATGTCTGTCTGCAATGACTGCATAAGCCGAACAACCCTAGATGATCCATATCCACCCTGAATTTGTAGGAACGCTCGATTTTTCCAAACAGGTGTTGAATATCGACGTGCGGCAATATTTCCAGCGCGCCACAACGCCGGCAAATCAAATGGTGGTGAGGATGATCGCCCGCAATCTCAAAATATGAAGTATTGCCCACCCTCAAGGCGATCACGATTCGTATCTCACAAAGAAAATCAAGAGTACGATAAATAGTCGGCAAGCTGATTGCAGGCGATTTTATTTGAACAATCTCAACAATCTTCTGCAACGGTATATGCCCATTGCCTTCCAGAATTACATCCAGAATCAACTGTCGCTGAGGAGTTACACGAAGACCCAGCTCATGAACGGTGGATTTGAATGTTTTACTAACGGATTTAATAGACATTTTTGTTGTTGTAAGTTTTAATAATTAGATAAATATTATCATAATTATGCTTTCGTGACTACAAACAATATCAGGCGCAGTCAATAAATCTATTCGATGCATTCTGTCATCTCATCCTTTTTCCAAATGACCCAATCCAAAAGATGAGACTGTTCGTTCATTTATGGGAGCCGAAACTTGGTGGGGAACCTTCACTTACTCTTTGTGCTGTCTTTACACAATCTTTAATAACACCTGATATGCTTGGATCATCGAAAAAGGAGTAAATCATGTTCCTTATGTGGATCGTCCCTTTATTACTGATCGGATTGGTGATCTATGCTGTATCCGGCAATAATTTTAATGCTTTGAAGCCTATTGCCACTGCCAGCCGTACATGCCCGCATTGCAATCAAGCGGTGCAGAATGATTGGAAAAACTGCCCGCACTGCGGACAGCCATTATAAGGAGTTTCCATGTGTGGATGTATGTTAATGCACACAACTATGGAGCATATCGAACACCAGCCAGCGTCACAATCAGGGACTATACCTATTGTTGCCGCTCCTGCTGCTTTTGACCGACAATGCGCCCACTGCGGTTTTCAGCTACAACAGGGATACGCTTTTTGCCCCAATTGCGGTATGAATTTACGGACGGCAGAATGTTCTGCTTGCGGTCAAAAAGTGGATACATCATGGAAAACCTGCGCCTATTGCGGCTCGCCCTTGGCATGAAACGCGAAAGGCACGATCTCGCCTGCGATAAAAAATCATGAAAGGAAAATCAATATGAAAAAAGTTAACTGGTTGGTTGTTGGAATTATCGGGTTTTTCCTCCTCCTATTTCTGTTCGGAGGCGGGATGATGAGCGGCTGGGGCTACCGTGGTGGTGGGGGCATGATGGGACCTTACGGGATGATGGGTTGGGGCTACTCTCCATTCGGTTGGTTTGGGATGCTCTTCATGTGGTTGATTCCTGTCGGTTTCATTGTGCTGACGATACTGGGCATCACCTGGCTGGCGCGAAATGTCGGCAACACCACCCCGCCATCTTCTCAGAGTCCCTGTCCCAGTTGTGGAAAGGGAATCCAAGCCGACTGGAAGAATTGTCCCTACTGCGGCGCGGTATTGAAATAAAAGAACCATATTCGCACCTTCGTAAATGGCCTATCTTTCGATAGGCCATTTTGCTTATTTCAACCTGCGCTGAAAACCGCTCGCATGCCTCGTCAAAAAGACATATACTGTTAAAGCATTACTTTCAAGGAAGGTAGCTATGACTCAACACGATCCGGTTTGTGGAATGGAGATCGATCCCCAGAGCGCATTCGCAAAACGCGTGCACATGGGGCAGACGTTTTATTTTTGTTCTCAATCCTGTGTGGATCAATTCGACAAAGACCCGCACCGCTACGTGATGACCTCCGCAACGACAGGTTTCAACCCTCAATTAACTCTCTCTCGCATCGAACTACCTGTAAGCGGAATTCCGTTAAAGGAACATTCGACTCATCTTGAGTCAATACTACGCGCGCTGGATGGCGTGGATGAGGTGAAGCTCAATTTAACGACGGGCAGGCTGGAGGTCCAGTATGACGCGCAAAAAGTGGATGCGGCGGGGCTCGTGAGCGCGGTCAAATCTGTTGGCTTTCAAGTCGGCGGGACAAAGATCAAAATCGGGATCGAAAATTTGCGTTGCGCCTCATGCGTGAAATTTATCGAAGATGAATTGAAAGCCACGCAAGGCGTTTTGGATGCGACCGTCAACATCGCCACGCAGGAAGCAACAGTAGATTATCTTCCGCAAAAAACAACGCTGGCAGAATTAAACAAAGCCATTGAGACTTGGGGTTACAAACCGCGCCCTGCTTTGAGCGACGCTCCTGTGGATAAGCAGGAAGAAGCCCACGCGCGCGAATATCACAAGTTGATGAACAAGTTTTGGTTTGCAGCTGTGGTCGCTTTACCTGTGATGGCAACAGCTTATTATCAGTTCATGCCGATCCTGCGCGACTTAAGCATGGATTCGTTGCGCATTCTGTGGGGTGCGACCGCGCTGTTGACATTGCCCGTCATGTTTTGGTCGGGCAGTGATTTCTTTACAGGTGCATGGGCGGCGTTCAAGCATCGCTCCGCTAATATGAACACATTGATCTCACTTGGCACCGGCGCGGCCTGGCTGTATTCGACCTTTGCGATCCTGTTCCCGTCTGTTTTTCCTAAAGGCACGTCAGAACCTTTTTATGATGTCGTTGCGGTTGTGATCGCGTTGGTCATTTTGGGACAAGCGCTTGAATTACGAGCCAAGGGACAATCCGGTGCGGCGATCAAAAAATTACTGGGTCTGCAGGCCAAGACCGCGCGCGTCATCCGTGGCGGACAGGAAATGGATTTGCCCGTTGAGGAAGTGCTGGTCGGTGATGTGATTCAAGTTCGCCCCGGAGAAAAAATCCCCGTGGATGGTGTCATCATCGAAGGTAGTTCTGCTGTGGATGAATCCATGCTGACGGGTGAATCGTTGCCAGCTTCCAAAAAGATGGGCGATGAAGTCATCGGTGCGACGATCAACAAGACAGGCGCGTTCAAGTTCCGTGCAACCAAAGTTGGAAAAGATACTGCGTTGGCGCAAATCGTAAAGATGGTGCAGGATGCACAGAATTCCAAGGCGCCGATAGCTAGACTCGCTGATATCATCTCTGGCTATTTCGTTCCAGTTGTAATGATTCTTGCTGTATGGACTTTCGTCATCTGGTTTGTCATCGGTCCGCAACCGCAATTGGTTTACGCACTGGTGACGAGTGTGACAGTGCTGATCATAGCCTGCCCGTGTGCGTTAGGACTTGCCACACCGATGAGCCTGATGGTTGGCATTGGTAAAGGCGCAGAGAATGGGATTCTCATCCGCTCGGGTGAAGCGCTTCAAACTGCACGCTCCATTCAAACGGTTGTGTTGGATAAGACAGGCACGATTACCAAAGGTAAGCCTGAATTAACTGATACAGTTCTCAGTGATCAGTATTCAGTGACAAGTGATCAGTTGCTGAAACTGGCAGCTTCGGTTGAAAAAGTAAGTGAGCATCCGTTGGCACAGGCGATTGTGGAAGATGCGCAGTCGCATAAATTGGAATTGGCAGAAGTAAAGAATTTCGAAGCCATTCCCGGTCACGGCGTTTCAGCAATAGTTGAAGATCAACTTATCTTGATTGGTAATCTCAAGTTGATGAATCGCGAAAATATCGCGCTCGGGTCACTCGAAGAAAAATCAAAATCCCTCGCTGATGATGGCAAGACTCCGATGTTTATTGCCCTCGATGGCAAAGCTGCAGGCATCATTGCAGTGGCAGATACCGTCAAGGAAGATTCAGCCGAAGCCATCAAAGCCCTGCAAGGCTTGGGAATCGAAGTGGTGATGATCACGGGTGATAACCGCCGCACTGCCGAGGCGATTGCGCGCAAAGTTGGTGTGACGCGTGTCTTAGCCGAAGTGCTTCCCGAAGACAAGGCAAAAAACGTTCAACAACTTCAAGCGGAGGGCAAGAAGGTCGCGATGGTCGGTGACGGCATCAACGACGCTCCGGCACTCGTGCAAGCGGATGTGGGTCTTGCCATTGGCACAGGCACGGATGTTGCCATCGAAGCTTCGGATATCACGCTCATCAAAGGCAGCCTTAAAGGCGTGGTCACCGCGATCGAAGTAAGCCGCGCAACAATGAATAACATCTATCAAAACCTGGTCGGTGCATTTTTCTATAACGTGTTGGGCCTTCCCGTTGCGATGGGTTTGCTCTTTCCCTTCTTCGGCTTGTTGCTCAGTCCGCTCATCGCAGGGGCCGCAATGGCATTTTCATCCGTGACAGTTGTGGGCAATGCCAATCGTCTGCGTGGCTTCAAACCAAAATTCAGTGTGAGGTAACATGAGCGCTCGCTATATTCCTGCTCTCAGTTTCAAATGGCTTACACCAGTTTACGATCCCCTACTCAAATGGGGTATGCGCGAGGAAACATTCAAACGGAAATTAATTCAACAGGCAAACATCCAGCCAAAGATGAAAGTGCTCGATCTTGGTTGTGGCACTGGAACTCTGACTCTCATGCTCAAGCACATGCATCCCGAAGCGAACATCACAGGAATGGATGGCGACCCGCAAGTGTTGGATATTGCCCGCGAAAAATCTCGAGACTTGAATATCCAATGGGATGAAGGACTCGCTTCGTCCCTCCCGTATCCTGATTCCGTTTTCGATAAAGTGGTCACCAGCCTTGTCATTCACCACCTCGTCACAGACGATAAACTCCGCGCTTTCAAAGAGATTTACCGCGTCCTCAAACCGCGCGGTGAACTACATGTCCTGGATTTCGGCGCACCGCATTCTCTTATTCCAAATTTGATGACAAAGTATATGCGTCGTCTCGAAGAGGTCGCCGGCAATTTCGACGGGCTGATCCCGCGCTTTATAGCGGAAGCAGGTTTCGGGTCTGTAAAAGAGGCGGAGTACTTCATCACAATATTTGGTCCATTATCTTTGTGGCGGGCTGTCAAAGGAGATTAATATGTCCGGTTTACAAATCTTTGTAATTCTTTCAGGAATAGTATTGACGATTTTGATTGCTTGGTATTTCTGGTTCGCGCCCAAGGCACAGACACGTGTTGCCTTATCTGAGTCTGGCGCGCAGGAAGTGGCTATCACAGTGAAAGGCGGTTACACCCCTGACGTAATCGTCGTGAGAT
>JAKBYW010000063.1:0-8143 GCA_021840275.1 Chloroflexota bacterium
GCGCACGCTTGAACGAAACTATCGCGAAGTTCACGGACGAATTCCCGCCCAACGTGGTTTATCACAATCAGCAGTCGGTGGACGAATATTTATCTGGCAAGACCGAAAATATTTCCCACAAACAAATTTCGATGGAAGAAATGTTGTTGGTCAACATCGCCAACAACAACCCGGCGCTCCAGCCGTACAAGGAATTCTTTGATGATTCTGTTTTACGTCCATCGGCCTACGATGATTCGCTTTGGCTATTAAATGATTTTTTCGCAAAGCAGCCGAAATTTGGCGGGGGAGAATCTGCGAATGGAAATTCAGGGGAAACATTGTACGAAATCCTCGTCGCCCCCTCGAAGGCTTCGCCTTATTCACTGGAAGGCCAATTAAAGTTTCTGCTGCACAAATGGGCCCCCCTGCTTGGCGCGGCTTTCGTCGAAAGAGTTTTGCGAAGCATCGACTTTGTCAAAGAGGAAGTCATGCGCCACAAGGTAAACTTTGACTTCCGTCCAACACTGGACGCGCCAACCTTCAGTGGACACGATTATCAGGAATTTGAACGTTTCAGCCCGGATAAAGACTGGATGCCGCGGCTTGTTCTGCTCGCAAAAAATACGTATGTCTGGCTGGAACAACTTTCCAAAAAATATCAACGCTGGATCAGGACCCTCGACCAGATTCCCGATGAAGAATTGGACACACTGGCCCAACGCTGCTTTACCGGTTTATGGCTGATCGGTCTGTGGGAACGCAGTCGCGCCAGTCAGCGCATCAAACAACGCATGGGCGATGGCGACGCAGTCGCTTCGGCATATTCTCTTCAATCTTACGATATCGCGTCCGACCTCGGAGGCTGGGAAGCTCTCAGCGACTTGCGCGCACGCGCCTGGCAGCGCGGCATCCGTCTTTCTGCCGACATGGTTCCGAATCACATGGGTATCGATTCGACCTGGACTATCGAACATCCCGATTGGTTCCTCTCGGTGCAAACTCCGCCATTTCCTTCTTACACATTTAACTCCGAAGATCTTTCGGATGACGGACGCGCAGGCATTATTCTTGAAGACCACTATTATGATCATACTGATGCATCCGTGGTGTTCAAACGCTTCGACCGCGCTTCGGGCGAGACGCGCTATATCTATCACGGAAACGACGGCACATCCTTCCCATGGAACGACACTGCCCAATTGGATTATTCCAACCCGGTCGTGCGCGAAGCCGTCATCCAAACGATTTTGCATGTGGCAAAAAATTTCCCCGTCATCCGCTTTGACGCCGCGATGACGCTCGCCAAGAAACATATCCAGCGGCTGTGGTTTCCCGAACCCGGCGCGGGCGGCGCAATCCCGTCCCGCTCCGAGCACGGCATGACCCGCTCCGAGTTTGACGCGCAAGTCCCCGAAGAGTTCTGGCGCGAAGTCGTGGATCGAGTCTCGGCCGAAGTCCCGGATACATTGTTGCTGGCCGAAGCCTTCTGGCTGATGGAAGGATATTTTGTCCGCACGCTGGGAATGCATCGCGTTTATAACTCGGCCTTCATGCACATGCTGCGCGATGAAGACAACGCCAAGTACCGGCTGGCGATCAAGAACACGCTCGAGTTCGACCCACAGATTTTGAAGCGTTACGTCAACTTCATGAACAACCCCGATGAAAAGACGGCGGTCGAGCAATTCGGCAACGGCGATAAATATTTCGGCATCGCCACCTTGCTCTCGACTTTGCCCGGCCTGCCGATGTTCGGCCACGGACAAGTGGAAGGCTTCCGCGAAAAATATGGAATGGAGTTCCGCCATCCGCGTTTGGACGAGACGCCCGACGAAGGCTTGATCCGCGGCCACGAGTGGAAAATCTTCCCGCTCCTTCACCGCCGACATTTGTTCGCCGGTGTCGAGCATTTCCTGCTCTTTGACTTTTTTACCGCAAACGGAAGCGTGGACGAAAATGTCTATGCGTATTCAAACCGCTTCAACGACGAACGCGGACTTGTCATCTATCACAATAAATTCGCAGATGCGCACGGCTGGATAAAAACATCCGCGGCTTACCTTGACAAAGGTTCAGGCGATTTGAGACAGAAGTCTCTCGCCGAAGGATTGGGATTACCGTTTGAAGGTTTTATGATTTTCAAAGATTACGTCTCGCATTTGGAGCACATCCGCTCATGTGAAGAGTTGCGGAGTAAGGGGCTTTACATTGAGCTTGGCGCGTACCAACATCACGTATTTTTGGATTGGAGATTTGTGGATAGTGATGAATGGAAAGCCGTGAAAGATTCACTGAACGGCGCGGGCGTGGAGTCCATGCAGTCAAAATATGATGAAATATTCGGGGAGAAAAAGGAAATCGTTGCGAAAGAAGTGAAGGTCAAGAAGCCGCGCGAGAAAGCGGTAAAGAAAGAAGAAAGGGGAAAGAAGAAAGTTGTAAAGAAGTCCGCGCCGACAAAGAAAAAATCTTCAGGCGCGAAAACTGCTGTCAAGAAAACTGTCGTAAAGAAAGCGACGGTAAAAAAGACAACGAAACCCGCCATTACAAAAAAGACCACCAAACCCAAAGCGACGGTCAGGAAGAAACCTGCCGCAAAGAAATCAACTATCGGCAAAAAGGCAGGAAAACGCCCTAGCTAGTTTGATTGCGTTTTTATCGAGCGCGAATCTCTTTTCTGTAAATCCAATTTACTAAAAACAGGATTCCCACCACAAATGGGATACCTGCCATCAAGACATATACGCTCCATGGCATTCCATGCGCTCTGGCAAAATAGGAGATCGCCCAACCGCCAAACAGCGCCGCGCCGATCCATTCCCATTTCCAGGCAAGTGCAATTGCAATCGCCAGCAGGATGGATGGGATCAAGTGCATGAATAACCCGACCACGGTTTCCCAAAAGCTGTAACCCTGGCCGAATATATCCAGCGCGAACAAACTTAGAAAAAGAATGAACAGGATGCCCATCAGGCGTGGTGTCCAAAACAGAGTTTGTTTAATAGGTTTGTTCATGGCATCCTCCAGATTCATCTTAGCACAGGTGAAAATTTATTCAAGAGGTTGCCGATATTTTTGAATCTGTGGTTAAATGATTCTCATGCGCTACATTTATCTCTCCCCTCACCTTGACGATGCCGTGCTTTCCGCCGGCGGATTAATTTACGAACAGACTCACGCTGGCATTCCAGTTGAAATCTGGACGATCATGTGCGGCTTCCCACCTGAAAATGAAGTCTCGCCTTTTGCAGAAGACATGCACATGCAATGGGGATTTTCATCAGCCAAAGAAACGGTCGAAAAACGACGCACGGAGAATGAGAATGCCGCGGCCATTGTAGGCGCGAAGGCCATCCATTTTGATTTTTTGGATTGCATTTACCGACGCGGCAAAAACGGAGAATGGCTTTATACGGAAAGTGTGTTTGATCCACCACTCGAAAGCGAAGCGGATTTGCCCGCCGAAATTGCCAGCACAATTGTCCTCCACCTCCAACCAGACGATGCGCTGGTCTGTCAACTAACAGTCGGCAATCACGTTGACCACGTCAGCGTGCGAAAGGCTGCCGAACTATTGGAGCGTCCGCTGATTTATGACGCCGATATTCCGTATTTGCTGAATCACCCCGATGAGCTAAGTTCGAAGACGGCTGGGATGAAAGAAAAGGTCCTTGCGGTCTCTGAAACCGGCCTAAAGTCGTGGCAGGAAGCGATAGCCGCGTATCCGTCCCAGATCGCGATGCTATTTGAAAATCCAGAACTGATGCAGGAAAAGATGCGGGTATATTGGTCTGAGCATCAAGGCATCCGATTTTGGAAATTCGAATAGACAAATAAGAGCGGGGCTTGATTCACACTTGAATCCATGATATATTAAGCCCGCCTTTGGAAATGCCAGAGGGACAACATTGCATCCTGTACGGGATGCAAATTCTTTAGTAGGAATGCCCATTATGACAACCAAATTCCTGACCAAGGAAGGCTTCCAGAAACTTCAGGAAGAGCTCGATCATCTGCGTACTGCAAAACGACAGGAAGTGGCCGAGCGCTTACATGAAGCAATGGAAGGCGGGGAACTGATCGAGAATGCTGAATACGAAGCCGCCAAGAATGAACAGGCCTTTGTCGAAGGCCGCATTCAGGAACTGGAAATACTGCTGGCCTCGGCGCATCTCATCGAAGAAGACGACAAGAATCATAAAGGCGTCATCGCAATCGGCTCGACAGTTACTATTCAAGAACAAGGCTTCGAGGAAGAAAAATTTACCATCGTCGGCGCGGCGGAAGCCAATCCACGCGAAGGTAAGATCTCGAACGAATCACCAATCGGCAAGGCTATTTTGGGCCATAAAGTCAGTGACGTGGTTCCGGTCGAGACCCCAAACGGCACATATAAAGTCAAGATCCTGAAGGTCAAGTAAGGGTTTATCCTTTCGCGGCCCCGCGCACCTTCGCCCCTACGGAGGCGGGCCGCGCGGGGTCTTTTTGTTTCACCACATCAACCTTTCCTCTCCCAAAAGGAGAGGGGGAGAAAACCGAAATGGCAGATTACAACTCGCTCGAAAAAGTCCGGTTGCAAAAAATAGAAGAATTACGCGCTGCCGGCGTGGAGCCTTATCCCGCACGCGCCAGGCGCACGCATACCAGCGCACAGGCCATCGCCGAATTTGCAACCGCTGAAAAGGACGGCAGAGAAGTCCAGGCTACATTGGCCGGACGTATCCGCGCCACGCGCGCCATGGGCAAGATTTCATTCGCCCACATCGAAGACGGCGCGGGCCGGATCCAATTGTTCCTGCGCATGAACGAACTGACTCAGGAACGTGTGGACTTCTTCAACAAGATGTTCGACATCGGAGACTTTATTCAAGCCTCCGGCGTGATGTTCCGCACCAAGACCGGGGAAGCCACGCTGCATGTCCGCGACTTTAGCCTGCTCGCCAAATCCGTCAGCCCACTGCCCGCTGACAAAGACGTCTCACAGGAAGACGGCAGCGTTGTCCGTTACGCTGCACTCGAAGACCCCGAACTGCGCGCCCGCCAGCGTTACGCCGATTTGGCCGTCAACCCGGAAGTGCGCGAGACCTTCCGCAAACGTGCGGCGCTCATCAAGGCTTTGCGGGCTTTCCTCGACGACCACGATTTTCTCGAAGTCGAAACGCCCATCCTTCAGCCACTTTACGGTGGTGCAGCAGCGCGTCCGTTCGTGACGCATCACAACGAACTCGAACAGGATATGTATTTACGCATCTCATTCGAGTTGTATCTCAAACGGCTGCTGGTCGGGAATCTTGAACGCGTTTACGAAATCGGACGCGACTTCCGCAACGAGGGCGTCTCATTCAAACACAACCCGGAATTTACCCAGCTCGAATTTTATTGGGCCTACGCGGACTATTTACAGGTCATGGAATTGACCGAGCAAATGGTGGCTTACGCCGCCGAAAAAGTGACCGGCTCAACGAAAGTCAAATTCGGCGAGCACGAACTCGAATTCAAACCGCCCTGGCGCAGACTCGAAATGCGGCAGGGAATTCTGGAAGCCAGTGGCATTGACATCGCCGAACACAAAACCGCCGCGGATTTATTCCAAGCCATCCGAGGCAAACACCCAAATAAGACTCCCGATCCGCACGCAACGCGCGGCAAGCAAATAGATTTTCTGCTCAGCGAATTCCTCGAACCGACTCTCATCCAGCCGACCTTCCTCTACAATTATCCGCGCGATATTTCGCCGCTGGCGAAATCCATGCCAGGCGATCCGCTGACGGTTGAACGCTTTGAAGGTTACGCGGCCGGCTTTGAATTATGCAATGCCTTTACCGAGTTGAACGATCCGCTCGATCAGGAACAACGTTTCCTCGAAATGGGACGTGACTACGCCGCCGATGACGAAGAGAAACATCCAATGGATGAAGATTATCTGCGCGCCATGCGCTACGGCATGCCGCCCAACGGCGGCTTCGGTATGGGCGTCGACCGTCTCGCCATGCTGCTGACGGACAAACATTCCATCCGCGAAGTTTTGTTATTTCCGGCTTCAAGGAAACAAGAATAATTCTCGTGAAAAAATATTTTCTCTACATCGGCGACATTGTTGCCCTCGCCATCGTCACCATTGTTGGCTTCATCACACACGGAGAAGCCAACACGTCCTTCCTGCCGCGCATGGCCGCCGCCTTTATTCCATTGACCTTGAGTTGGTTCTTGCTCGCGCCGTGGTTTGGACTTTTCGATCCGGAAACCGCATCTGACTTCAAACAACTCTGGCGGCCCGCCTTGGTAATGATCTTTGCGGGGTCACTGGCCGTAGTTTTGCGCGGACTGATCCTCAACGCATCCATCACCCCGATCTTTGGTGTGGTGTTCAGCACAACATCCGCGTTTGGGATGGTCGTCTGGCGCACAATCTATTCAATGATTAACCGCCAAGCGCGCTAAGAACGCAAAGAAAATATTCTGCTCTTCCCAACATCTTCGTTTTTCAACCTTTATGCGCTTTGCCTGCACTGTGCCGCAGGCACACGTATGTCCTTTGTGTTTAACCGCTTTCGGATGATAAAATAATATCAATGGACGAACCCGCTCTCATCACATCTGCGCAACATGGCGACCTCGACGCCTTCAATACTCTCGTCCTTAATTATCAGGATGTGCTATTCAACACAGCCTTGCGTATCCTCAGCGACAGCGAGCTGGCCGCCGATGCCACACAGGATGCTTTCCTCTCCGCTTTTCGAAGCATAAATTCATACCGCGGCGGATCGTTCAAAGCGTGGCTCATGCGAACCGTCACCAACGCCTGCTACGATGAACTGCGACGCAGGAAACGCCGCCCCACCACCCCGCTCGAACCCGACACCAGCAACGGCGACGAAATGGATTCCCCGCGCTGGTTGGCCGACAAATCCATGAGCCCCGAGCAAAAGCTCGAAGCCGATGAACTCGAACACGCCATTCAACATTGTCTCGATGCACTTCCCACCAACTTTCGCACCGTGGTTGTGCTGGCCGATATTCAAGGTCTCGACTACAGCGAAGTTGCAGGCGCGACGCGCGTCCCGCTTGGCACGATCAAATCACGTTTGGCGCGCGCCCGTCTTCGTCTGCGCGAATGCCTGCAAGGCTTCGGGGAACTTCTGCCTGCCTCATTCCGTCTCGATAACGAACCCCAATGACTTCCTTCCGAGACGTTGAACTTCTTTCTGCTTATTTAGACGGACAATTAAGCCCGCCTGATTCTGCGCGACTGAAATCCCGCCTCTCTTCTGACGCAAACCTGCGCGCTGCCATGGATAATGTACGCGCAGCCCGCGGCTTGCTCCGCCAACTGCCGCAACGACGCGCTCCGCGCAACTTCACGCTAACTCCCAAAATGGCAGGCATAAAACCGCCCGAGCCGCGTGCCTATCCAACTTTGAGATTCGCAACTGCGCTGGCGACTCTGCTCTTCATCGCAACATTCGCCATCAATGGGCTTGCTCCCGCTGCGACTTCCAGTTTCGCCGCGGCTCCAGCCCCTGCTCTTGGAATGGGCGGCGGCGGAGCAGAATCCGTTCAGGGACAAGCTCCCGTTGCAACCGAAGCGCCCATGCGCCCATTTGCAGCAATGTCGCCAACAGAAGTGACGCCATCCGCAGATCAGGCCATCACACCGACTGAGTCGCCATCCACTAAGAGCCTGGTACCCGAATTGAGTAACGGCGCCCCGGCCCGGGTCCGGAATGAAGCGCCCGTGCCCATCGTCTGGCAAATCGGGCTGGCGATCATCGCCATCCTCTTTGGCGCGGCCGCCTGGCTGATCCGTCGCGCCAGCGAAAACAAATTCCGCAAGCAATGGAAATAAATTATTGCCCGCGTTGCGGAGCGCAGATGGAACACATTGAACGCTTTGGGCGCGTCCGGCCGGTTTGCCCGCAATGCGGATGGATTTTTTTCACCAATCCGAAAGTTGCCTCGGCCGTTCTGGTTGAACAGGATGGCCGTGTGCTGTTGGTGCGGCGCGTCAACGAGCCTTTCCGCGGCTTGTGGACTCTGCCCGCTGGTTTTGTGGATGAAGGCGAAGACCCGGCGCGCGCTGCCGAACGCGAGTGCATGGAGGAGACCAGCCTGATTGTCCGCACCACAAAAGTGCTGGATGTGATCGCCGGCCGCGAGCATCCAC
>JAKBYW010000064.1:0-8140 GCA_021840275.1 Chloroflexota bacterium
GAGTGGAAAGCACGTTAGATTTACGCACCTGAACGAAAACGGGCTGTCCATTTCGCGGACGGCTTTTTTGTTTGTAAAGACCACTACCGTCATTGCGAGGAGCGTTCTTTGCGACGAAGCAATCCCTTTCCAAAGTTGGAGATTGCTTCGAGCGGAAAACCACCGCCCTCGCAATGACGGATAATCACTGGAGGCATGAATGCCCGAAAACATTTTAGTTGCAGTCGCCTGGCCGTATGCCAATGCAGAAATCCACGTGGGAAATCTGACCGGTTCACATTTGCCGGGTGACATCGTCGCGCGCTATCACCGCTTGAAGGGCAATAACGTGCTGATGATCACGGGCACAGATTCGCATGGCACGCCCGTCACCATCAAAGCCGACCAACTCGGCAAGCCCGTCGAGGAAGTGTACAAGTTCTATCATGAGGGCTTCATTGACCTGTTCCGGAAGATAGGCATTTCATATGACCTGTACACGTCCACGCACACGGAGAATCATTTCAAGGTCTCACAGACGATGTTCCTGGCCTTGCAGAAGAACGGATTTTTGTTCAAGCAATTCAGCAAGCAATGGTATTCACCCAGCGCGAACAAGTTCCTGCCTGATCGTTACGTCGAAGGGACGTGTTACATCTGCGGTTTCGAGGGTGCGCGCTCGGATCAATGCGACAATTGCGGCAACGTGCTCGAGCCTGAGAAGCTGATCAACCCACGCGCCAAGACAGGCGACGGCGCACTTGAATTACGCGGCACCGAACATTTCTATCTCGACCTGTCCAAACTCGAACCCAACGTGAAGAACTATCTCAAGGAACGCGCCGATCACATGCGCGATACCGTATTGGGCGAGTCGCTGAGAAAAATCGAAGGTGAGGGACTCAAACCGCGCGCCATTACACGTGACCTCGACTGGGGCATCCCCGTCCCGGTCAGTGATGCGGGTTGGGAAACGAAGAAACTCTACGTGTGGTTCGAGGCCGTCATCGGCTATCTCTCCGCCCCCATTGAGTGGGCGCAGGTATCGGGTCAGAAAGAAGCGTGGCGCGATTGGTGGACGAATCCCAAAGCAAAGCAATTCCACTTCATCGGCAAGGACAACATCTTCTTCCACACGTCGCTGTGGCCCGCCGAGTTAATGGGAGTCGGAAGCGCGTTCATGGAAATCTTCGCTTCCCTCACCCCCTATCCATCTCCCAATGGGAGAGGGGAATCAGGGGTGAGGGAAGGAGAGGGGGTCAAATTGATCCTGCCATATGACGTGCCCGCCAATCAGTTCATGAATCTCGAAGGCAGGAAGATCAGCGGCTCGCGCAACTGGGCGGTGTGGGGACTCGACGCGCTGACGCGTTACGACCCCGACGCGCTGCGCTATTACCTGACGGTGAACATGCCCGAAGCGAAGGACAGCGATTGGGATTGGGCCGAGTTCGTGGCGCGCAACAATAACGAACTGGTGGCAACGTGGGGCAATCTTGCGAACCGCGTGCTGGCGTTCTGTTATAAGAATTGGGATGGGCAAGTTCCGTCTATAGATGTGAGCACGCTTCGACCCGCGGACCTTGAACTGCTCGCCACCATTGAAAACGGATTCAACACCGTAGGCGCGGAACTCGAAGCCGTGCGCCTGCGTTCGGCCTTGGGTGAAGCGATGAAGCTCGCCACCGTGGTCAATCAGTATCTCGACACCAACGCGCCATGGTCAGCCATCAAAACCGATAAAGATAGCGCAGCCAAAACAGTTTACACCGCGCTCAAAGCCATCGACTCGCTCAAAGTAATGTTCGCACCGTTCCTGCCCTTCACATCACAGCGACTGCATGAATTCTTCGGCTACGAGACTCCGCTCTTTGGCGAGCAATATACCGAGACGGTCAAAGACTCGCTCGGCGAGCATACGGTACTGAGATACAAATCTGTTGAAGGATTGCAATGGAAGCCCAGCGAGTTACAGCCTGGGAAAAAACTGAATCAGCCTGGCCCATTATTCAAGAAGCTTGAGGACAATGTGATTGAAGAGGAAAGGGCGCGATTAGGAAAATAAACAAAGAGACTTCCGAAGTTTAGGCTTCGGAAGTCTTGAATTGACAAGATGCGTTTTAGTACAGTGCTTTATCATCAAGCGAGGTTCTTTTTACCTCTTTATGAAACCCATATATATTAACGATATTTTCAACCAATTCTTGAAACCAATCTGGGGAATTAGGCGCTACGTAAACTTTATCAATCAAAGTGTCAATTTGTGTCTTGATATAGACTCCGCCCTCGGCTTCAATTGCATGAATACTTGAAGGCCATTCATCATTTAAATTAAATAGAACAATACGGACTTCTTCCTCATGTTCGTATGATTTTCTTTTATAAAAGAAACGATCAGTAATAGACTTGTAATGGACCCCAAAAATTGGACAGTTTTTTAGTGATTCTTAGGGGGTACCCTGCTCCAACTGAGCGAGCTGCCAGGCGGCCTCGAACTCAGCGGGCGTCAGATATCCCAAGGCAGAGTGAATACGCTTCGTCATGTACACGTCCTCGATGAAACGTCCAATCTGCTGATAAGCGTCATGATAATCCTGATAGTCGGAAAGGTCTACCTCCTCTTCTTTGATGGTTCTCATTAACCGTTCGGCGTAGCCGTTCTCTTCGGGCTTACCTTGTGTCGCCATACTGATCTGAATGCCCAATGGTCTTAACACCTCGGTGTACGCTTGTGAGGCATATTGAATCCCTTGATCACTGTGATGGATTTCAGGAATACACAAACTCAGGGCGCGCCGTAGAGCCACCAAGGTCAGATCCACATCCAAACTATGGCTCAGGTTCCAACCGCGGATAGCCCGAGTAAAAACATCCAACACGATTGCCAGGAAAACGAATCCTTGGCCAAGACGTACATACGTAATGTCGCAGACCCAAACTTGCTCTGGCCGAATGATCTCCAGATCGGTCACCAGGTTGGGATAGCGTGGGTAGGGATGTGTGCTGTCGGTGGTGCGATATTTGGCCCGTTTTACGGGGCGCAACAGCCTTTTCTGGCGCATGAGCCGCCGGATCCGCTTGCGGTTGATCCGGTAGTGATAAGGCGCTCGTCGCAGTTGATGTGTGACCCGCCGCGTTCCGTATTTCGGATACTGCCTGGCCACTGTCTCCACATCGGCACCGAGCTGACCCTCCTCCAGTCGATGCGATCGATAATAATACGTGCTGCGCGAAATGCCCATACAGTCACAGGCTATTTTCACCGAACAGCTTTGATCAGCCATCACTGCCTCTACAATGGATCGCCGTTCTTGCGCAACGAGCTGGCATAGCTCAACACTTTTTTTGAGACCTCCACTTGCATGGTCAGACGGCCGACCATGCGCTCCAGCTCAGCGATACGCACATCTTTCTCCTGATCGTCTTGCGGCTGCTCGAAGATCTCCGTGGCCCGTTCCAAGAATTCCTGCTTCCAGCGCGACAGCACTGTATCTTTGATCTGATATTCGCGACCGGCTTCGGCTAAACTTTTCTTCCCACCGATCAGTTCCAGCACAACCTTGACCTTAAACTCGGCACTGAACTTCCTGCGTGACACCATTCTGGACCTCGTTTCTGGGTAGCCATTCTACCCTAAGCATGGTGTCCAGTTTTATGGGTCCACTACACCCTAAACCTCAAAACAAAGCCCATCGCAAGCAATATCATACCCATGTTGCTTCGCAAAGATTACCAGTTCTTGATGTACAGGATTGCCTTCATGTGCGATGTGCGTTGCAAAGGCACGAGAATTTGGGGTTAATAAACCTTCATTACGCATTCGCGTTATGTGTTCTATAACTTGATTTGCATTTAAATGATCACTTCCTGATTTTATTAATCCATAAGTGTGATCAAGGATTACGACATCGAATCGCATTTTATATTGATGAAAAGCATGCCAGGTTTGTTCAAAAAAAGTTGCGGTATCAGTGCCATAAAAAAAACATCGTTTGTCCGATTCAACAGCATATACCATCGCCCCCATTGATGGCGCATGATTAGCCGGAAACGCAATTACGCGATAATTGCCAAATGTAAGAGGTTCTAAGGGTTTAATAGCATGTAATTTTAGATTTAAGTATTTCTGCGTATCAGGCGACAGAAGATTATCACTCGAAAGGTCCCGCTCAAAGGTCTGAGCTGCTCGCTGCAGCGTCTCAGGTGATGCATAGAAATTTAAGCAAGGAGCACCAATGACGCCATGATCGGGACTGCGCGAGAGAAAATGCGATACGTCTAAATGATCTGCATGTGGATGTGTTTGAATACAATAACGGACATTTGACAAGGAGCAACCGTGAAATTGAGAAGCTGCCATTATGTCTGGACCAAGGTCAATGAGTAAATCCTCATTCACCAATAATGAGGACCGCTTTCGTAAACTTGAACCACCAAGCATTCGTGCCTGTTCGCAATTCGTGCATTTGCAAAAGGCTTCTGGAAAAGCATTCGCACCGGAGGTGCCAAGAAACGTGATTTTCATTTAAAGTAGTAAAACATCCATAAATAGCTATTGACATTAACCAATTTTTATTATACTATAAAGTTGTAGGACGTCCAACCTTTCCAATAATCTTTTTCTCTCCTAATAATGAGTCCACTGCAAAAACCTTTTCTTAACCGCGAAGAGCGCAGAGGATTTTCAAAGGCATATTAAGAATGTTAATCTTCCATGCAGATTACCTTGAAAAAAGATTCGTGGTTTTGCTTTTTCTTAGCGGCCTTCGTGTGCTTCGCGGTTCAATGACCTTTTTGCAGTAGAGTCAATAATTGAAAGACTAATCATGAGTGCGATTATCAATACCAGTTCGCGGTTGACCCAAGCAAAAGAGTACTTACTCAATTATATTAACCAGCACGAACTTGAACATCAAGGTCAACTGCCATCAGAAACAGCTATTGCAAAAACACTGGGGGTCAGCAGAAATACCCTGCGGGAAGCATATATAGAATTGGAAAATGAGGGCATTATCATTCGTCGTCACGGAATTGGTACTTTTGTGGCTCATTCCCCTGTTATTCGCGACTCGCTTAATGATTTTTCACCTTTTACCCAAATCATTAAAGAGAGTGGTTTTACACCCAACTTTCAAACCCTTTCTATCGGGTATGACCTCGCGCCAATTGATGTTTGCGAAGTGTTTACAGCGCCAACATCCTCAAGGGTGTGCTGCATCAAGCGGATTGTACGCGCCGATCAATTGCCAGTGATATTTATTGAAGATTATATTACCCCAGCGATTGAAACAGTGGGTTTAAATTGGAATGCTTTTGACGGCAATATGATTCAGTTTTTATCTGCTTCGTTTGATATTTCATTGCACCATATTCAATCTCACATCAGAGCATCAGTTATTGATCCTGCATTTTTACAATATTTAGAATTGCCAGAAGGAACACCAATTCTCAGCGTTCGGTCAACAATTTTTTCAGAGGAAAACCAACCTATTGCTCACAGTAAGATTTGCTTCAATTCAAGTATTGTTGAATTGAATATTGTGCGGATGATCCATAAGAAAGATCTTTCCAATTGGAGAAAGGATTAGGGACAATCTCAATAAATTAGTCGGAATAAAAATAAGTTCAGTAACTCGTGTACGATTTTCGTCAATGGGCTTTTGATCATCCCATCTATCCGGGGTTTTTCCCAAAATTGATAAGGAGAAGTGAAAATGCAAGAAAAACGTTTTTCTACGCTTTCGATTTTAATAATCCTAGTGCTGCTGTTCGGCGCCCTGAGTGGCTGTGCGCCGGCAGTTACAACGGCCCCCACGCAACCGACCGCTATACCTGCGACAGAAGCGCCCGCCGCCGCTTCGGCGCCTACAGCGACCAGCGCACCAGTCGAACTTACTTTCTACTATCCAGTTGCCGTGGCTGGCCCAATCACCCAGATAATTGATGGGTATATCACCCAGTTCGAAGCGGCCAACCCCGATATCAAGGTGAACGCTGTCCTTTCAGGAGGCTATGGCGATACCCTCACCAAGATTCAAACTACAATTAAGGGCGGCGGTACACCCCCAGATGTAGCTGTGCTGCTCTCAACGGACCTCTATTCGCTGGTCGACGCGAACGCCATCATGCCGCTGGATGATTACGTCAAGGCTGCTGGTGGCGATACTTTCACCTCTGATTTCTTCCCCGCCTACCTGGCCAATTCAAACTATCAGAGCCACATCTGGAGCCTGCCGTTCCAGCGCTCCATTCCGGTGTTGTATTACAACAAGGACATGTTCAAGGCTGCTGGATTGGATGACAACAAGGGACCTACAAACTACGCCGAAATGGTCACTGACGCTCAAAAGCTGACCAAGCCTGATGGCAGCACCTGGGGTATTGAGATTTCATCGGATGGAATTCCTTACTGGCTGTTTCAATGTTTCGTTATCGGTGGTGGATCGAATGTTTTTACGGCCCCCAACAAGGTAACCTTTGATACACCTGAGGTAGCCCAGGCCCTTCAGGACTTCACTGATCTACCCAACAAGTACAAAGTAATGCCACCCGGTATTTTGCTTTGGGCCAATATGCCTAACGATTTTGTCAACGGCAAGGCTGCTATGATTTGGCATTCCAGCGGTTCGTTGACCAATATCCTTAAGCAGGCCAAATTTAACGTTGGTGTCAGTTACCCCGTCGGCGAAAAAGGCTATGGTGCCCCGACCGGCGGCGGGAACTTATACATGTTGAAAGGCATTCCTGCCGATCACCAGGCTGCGGCGTGGAAATTCATCCAATTCATGACCTCGGTTGATACTCAGGCCGACTGGAGCATTAATACTGGTTACGTCGCATCGCGCCAATCATCCTACAATACCCAAGCTATGAAAGATCATATTGCAAAGGTACCACAGGCTGCTGTTGCGGCTGCCGGCCTCCAATATGCCGGACCCGAACTGGCCACCCATGACAATGCTCAGATCCAAAAGTTCCTAGGCGACGCCGTCCAGGCTGCCCTGACCGGCAAGAGCACCATCGCGGATGCACTCAAAGCTGCTCAACAACAGGCAGACCAGGTTCTTTCACAGTTCAGTCAATAATAATAGTAGTGCCGTGAACTTCCACGCAAAAATCAACAACTCTACAGAGTGGCGGTCGCGCTTTTGGGCCGCTGCTCTGCCCTATTTATTAATCACGCCGACCCTGTTCTTTGTGGTCATCTTTACTCTGTTGCCGCTGCTGCATGTGGCCGGCAGCAGTCTGTTTGCCGAAAACCAGGCAGTGCAGGTACCAAAATTTATCGGGGCCGGAAACTTTACAGCGCTATTCTCTGATCCGGGTTTCCGGGATGTTTTTGTGAACACAGTGATTTACGTGATCGTCACTGTACCGATCAGTGTGTTCCTCGCGTTGGTGCTGGCGCTGCTACTCAACCGCAAGTTCCGCGCCCAGGGACTCTATCGCCTGGCGTTCTTCTACCCGACTGTCCTGCCGATGGTTAGCGCCGCCACCATTTGGTTGTTCATGTACACGCCGGACTATGGATTATTAAACGTCTTCATCGAATTCTTTCACATTCCCAGCCAGAACTGGCTTGGTGAGCCGAGGTTGGCGCTAATAGCGCTGATGATTCTGGGCATCTGGAAGCAGACCGGCTACTTCATGGTGTTCTTTCTGGCCGGGTTGCAGGGTCTTCCACACGATATTTTTGAATCGGCAAAGCTGGATGGCGCCAACGTGCTGCAATCCACGTATTACATCACCTTACCACTGCTGATGGGCACAACACTGTTTGTGACCACGATCGCTGTGATCAACGCCTTTGAAACTGTTGATCAGATATATATCATGACCGGCGGCGGACCGATCAATTCAACCAGTATGTTGCTATTTGATTTGTGGCAGACGCTTTTCAGCTATCTGGATATTGGCCGGGCCAGCGCCATGAGTGTGATCCTGATCGTTGTTCTTTTGATCTTCACAGTTATCAATTTTATTACCACCGAGCGCCGAGCTACCTATGAATAGAAGCCGCCTAAACTCTGCCTTCAACACCGTGGGACTGCTAGTCTTAGGGGTTATCGCCTTGGCATGGACCGTCCCCATCCTGTGGACATTGGCTGTGTCGTTCCATTCACCCAATGAGCCACTTAGTGCCACCAACTTGTGGTGGTGC
>JAKBYW010000065.1:0-8048 GCA_021840275.1 Chloroflexota bacterium
CTCGACCGCGCCCTGCGCGTGCGTGAGTATCATCTTGCGGATGGTTCAACGGCTTTCGCCAGCGATGGCGCGCCTTCAGATTGTGTGGCTCTTGCCACACTTGGATATTTCAAAGAGAAGATCGATCTGGTGGTTTCCGGGATCAATGTCGGCGCTAACCTTGGACACGATGTCACTTACTCTGGCACCGTGACCGCCGCCATGGAAGCAGTGATCGCAGGTGTGCCCGGTGTTGCGGTCTCGCTGGAAGTTCCGGATGGACATATCGGCGAAATTGATTTCAGCCTGGCGGCTTATGCCGCGGGCCGCGTGGTCCAGCGCGTGATCGAAAACGGCCTGCCGCCTGAAATTCTTTTGAACGTCAATGTGCCTTATCTTATTGCGCGCGATTTGATGCGTGGCTTTCGCGTGACCCGTCAGGGACTGCGCGTTTATCACAGCCGTCTCGACGAAGGCGTGGACCCGCGCGGCCAACCGTATTACTGGATTGCGGGCGATGCGCCGACGGGTGTCTCTGAACGCGGGTCTGACATCGGCGCGCTGGCAGACGGTTATGTCTCTGTCACGCCTCTTCACCTGGACCTGACTTCTTATCACGCCCTGACCGATCTCAACGCCTGGGATTGGGACGACAATACCCCAATCCCTTTTTTTGAATTACCACTGCAAGAGAAAAAACAAAAACCCTAGGTGTGGGGGTTCTCCTCCTTATTTGTCTCTCCGGAGACGCTGTCCGTCAGAAATGGCGGACAGTTTATTTAACAAGATGTTAACCCATTCTTCCATTGCCTTTAAAAGCAGCTTGATAACATAGCATGGTATATAAAAATCAAAAGGAGAAGAAAATGTCAAAGTTTGTTCATTCGTTTTTGTTCGCGTTTGTCGCAATGAGCGTCCTGCTTGCGGCATGTGGCACGCCTGCCACGCCCGCTGCACCTGTAGCAACCGAAGCCGCCGCTACACAAGCTCCTAGTGTTACGCAGGCTCCGGCCCAGCCGACCGCGCTTCCTGCTGGTTCCGTGCAGATCAATGGTGCGGGCAGCACCTTCCAACAGCCGGCCATGTCTGACTGGGCGTATGCATATCCGTTGATTGATCCGTCGGTCGCGATCAACTATCAGGGCGTTGGCTCCGGCGCTGGCAAAAAGAACATCATTGGTAACACGGTTGACTTCGCTGGTTCCGACTCTGTCCTCTCTGATCAGGAAACCACTGATGGCAAGGATCTTCAGATTTTTCCGATCCTGGCTGGCGCCGTGGTCATGATCTACAACATACCTGAGTTGGATCCCAAAGGCCCGGTCCTCGTCCTAGATGGCAAGACTTTGGCTGGTATCTATAACGCCACCATTACCAAGTGGAACGATCCTGCCATTGCTGCTCTCAATCCACAGATCGCAACCAAACTGCCCGCCAAACAGATTACCGTAGTTCATCGCTCGGACGGTTCCGGAACGACTGAAATCTTCACCAACGCGTTGACTGCTTTTAGCGCCGATTGGACTGCTGGACACGGCGCGACCGTTGAGTGGCCGGCTGACAAAGCCGGAAGCGGCATCGGTGGCAAGGGCAGTCAGGGTGTGACCGCTGCTGTGCAGAACACTCCGTATGCCATTGGCTACGTTGAATATAGCTTTGCTACAGCCAATGGACTTTCATTTGCCCAGATGGTGAACAAGGCTGGCAAGACGGTTACGGCCACCCCCGATTCAGTCAAATCCGCCATGAATGACTTTGCCACTGCCTTTACCCCCGCCTTGACAGCAGTCATCGTGAATGGTGGCGGCGATGGTACCTGGCCGATTGCCGGTTACACCTACGATATCATTCATGCCTCCAGCATGACCGACTGTGTCAAAGCTCAGAAGATGCTGGAATTCTTCCATTGGTTCCTGACCGATCCTTCTGCCACCAAGCGCGCCACGGATTTGGGTTTCGTTCCGCTGCCTGACGCGGTTCTGCAGCAGGTGAATACTGCCCTCAGCAAGGTAACCTGCAACGGTCAGCCAGTGACGATCATGACCAAATAACCTTTATCAATCCTCCCTGGTCCCCGGAGGGTCTCTCCCTGTGGTATGAGAGAGGCCCTCCATTTCAGTTTATAATCACGACAAGTCAAGGAATTTTCCTTATCGTCTCTGGACTTCACAGTGAATAAAATAGCCTGCGTTTATCAGAACTTCAAGAGAGCTTGAAATGAAAAACGTTTCCGCTTTGCAAAAAAACAACTGGATCGCTCGCTTGAGACGATCCACTCGCCATGGGGATGTACTTTGGTCCGGGATCGTGATATTGATGTCTGTTTTGGTGCTTGCGGTTGTCGTTGCCATTGGCTGGATGCTCTGGCAGCAATCCGCCGAGGCGCGCGCCAAGCTCGGCTGGGCCTTCATTCTTCCTACCGCAGATTCCTCCTGGAATCCGGCCACCGGTGTTTTTCAATCCTGGGCTTTCATCTATGGCACTTTGGTAACCTCGATATTTGCGATCATCCTGGCGATTCCTGTCAGTTTGGGTATTTCCATTTTTCTGGCCGAACTTTGCCCGCCGCAAATTCGTTTGCCGCTTAATTGGATGATCGAGTTGCTGGCAGCCATCCCAAGCGTCGTTTACGGTTTGTGGGGCATCTTTGTCTTCCTGCCGAAGATCGTTGTTCCAATCGGTGAGGCGTTATTCCTGGCTTTTGGTCAGGTACCCTTACTTAAAATCTTCTTCACGGGACCGATCCCACAGAGTGGTTCGTCACGCCTCGCCGCTGCCTTGACCCTGACGATTATGATTATCCCGACCATTACAGCAATCGCGCGGGATGTGTTTTTGGCGATCCCTGACAGTCAACGCGAGGCCGCCATGGGCATGGGCGCCACGCGCTGGGAGATGATCTGGCAGGTTTTGTTGCCTTATGGTCTTTCCGGCATTCTCGGCGCAATCATTCTTGGATTGGGACGCGCACTCGGTGAGACGATGGCCGTGACCATGGTAATAGGGAATTCTTTGGAGGGTACCGGTTCACTGCTCAAACCAGGATATACGATGGCCAGCCTGCTGGCCAATGAATTTGGCGAATCTGCTTCCACTTTGCACACATCCGCCATGGTTGAAATCGGCTTGACGTTATTTGTCATTACGCTGATTCTGAATTTGATTGCGCGCTTTCTGGTGTGGCAGGTGGCGCGGCGGACACCGCAGGAGGCGCGCGCATGACCCGCTTTCAGGAGTTGATTGTCAGGAATCAGGCCTCAAATTTACAGCGCCGCCGAATGGTGAACACCTTGATGTTGTCTGTCACGGGGCTGCTGACTTTGATGGCACTCATCCCGTTGTTTTGGATTGTTGGATACGTTATCTATCGCGGGGGTCCAACACTCAATCTGGCTTTCTTCACACAACTCCCGCGCCCACTGGGTGTCACAGGCGGCGGCGTGTTGCACTCCATAGAAGGTACCATCATTATGACCTTCCTGGCCTGCCTGTTTGCCATCCCGCCAGGCGTACTGGCGGCTTTTTATGCGGCCCGCAACCCGAATACCCCCTTGGGTGTGGCGCTGCGTTTTGGCACGGATGTACTCTCAGGCGTACCATCTATCGTGCTGGGCCTTTTTGTTTACGCTTTGATGGTCGTACCCATGAAGCATTTTTCAGCCCTGGCGGGCGGGGTGGCGCTGGCTATTCTTATGCTGCCGACGATCATCCGTACTACGGAGGAAATGCTAAAGCTGGTTCCCTATACCCTGCGTGAAGGTTCGTTGGGACTGGGTGCACCGGAATGGAAAACTTCATTGAGCGTGATGTTTCCTGCCGCTCTCAACGGGATCATCACCGGATTCCTGTTGGCGATTGCGCGCGCAGCCGGCGAGACTGCCCCCTTGCTCTTTACAGCATTGGGCAATGACAGTTTCGATGTTGGTTTGATCGTGAAGGGCGGCCTTCAAGCGCATCAGAGTGTGTTCGCTATTCTGGGACGCATCATCAACCAGCCGGTCGACTCGCTGCCGCTGACGTTGTGGAAGTACGCCCAACAACCATACCCGGAACGGATCGACCAATCCTGGGGCGTGGCGTTGGTGTTGATGGCCTTTGTTCTTTTGATTGAAATCATGGCGCGTCTATGGGTCGAGTCGCGCAAACGTGCGCTTCAGGGATAAAGCCATGGAAACCAAAATTGATGCATCCAAAAGTGTAGCGCAGGGCATTCCCGCCAATAAAGTGGACGTGAAGAACCTTTCGGTTTATTATGGAAAGTTTCGCGCTCTGGCTGATATCAACCTCTCGGTGCAGGAGAATAAGATTACCGCAATCATTGGTCCATCGGGATGCGGAAAATCAACCTTACTGCGTTCCTTTAATCGAATGAACGATCTTACGCCCAGCGCACATATGGAAGGTGAGATCATTCTGGATGGTGAGAATATCAATACCGCCAGGGTGGATGTCGTAGATATCCGCCGCAGGGTCGGTATGGTTTTTCAGCGTCCCAACCCCTTCCCGAAAAGTATTTATGACAATGTAGCTTATGGCCCGCGCTTATACGGGATCCGGCGCAAGGCCGACCTGGACGAGATCGTGGAGAAATCCATTCGCCAGGCTGCCTTGTGGGACGAAGTGAAGGATAAGCTGCATCAAAGTGGTTTCTCCCTTTCCGGTGGTCAGCAGCAGCGTATGTGCATTGCGCGGGCGCTGGCCGTCGAACCCGAAATCATCCTGATGGACGAACCTGCCTCGGCGCTCGACCCGATCTCCACTCTCAAGATCGAAGAGTTGATGCACGAGATCGTCAAGGAATATACCATCATCATCGTCACTCATAATATGCAGCAGGCGGCGCGTGTTTCAGATTACACCGCCATGATGATGATCGACGAACACCGCGCCGGGCGCATGATTGAATTCAATGATACGAACATCATTTTCACCAATCCGAAAGACAAACGCACGGAAGATTATGTCACCGGCCGATTTGGGTAATATAATGAATGAAAAGGGCATGAAACGAGGTTCTTATGTTGCGAAAAACCTTTGAAACAGAAATAAAGCAGGTAAAAGACGAAGTCCTTTTGCTTGGCTCAATGGTGGAACAGGCCATCATCGGCTCGGTGGAAGCGTTGAAGAAGCGCGACTTGAAAGCATCCCAGCAGATATTGGAGAACGACAAAGAGATCAATAAGAAGCGTTTTAAGATCGAAAGTCAGTTGATGATCCTGATCGCCACGCAACAGCCGATGGCGCATGATCTGCGCCTGCTGGCTTCGATAATGGAGATCATCTCCGAGCTGGAGCGCATGGGCGATTATGCCAAGGGCATCGCCAACATCAACCTGCGGATGGGTGACCAGCCTTTGCTCAAACCGTTGATCGACGTCCCGCGCATGGCTCAAAAAGGCGCGGACATGCTTCATCGCTCCCTAACCGCTTTCGTCAATGAAGATATTGAAACTGCCCGCCAAATTCCTGTTGAAGATGACGAGGTGGACGCGCTTTATAACCAGGTGTACCGCGAGTTGATGACCTTTGTGATTGCCGACCCGAAAACCATCGAACGCGCCAACTGGTTGTTGTGGGTGGCGCACAACCTGGAGCGTTTCGCGGACCGCGTGACTAATATCTGTGAGCGGACCGTGTTCATTGTGACTGGCGAATTAACCGAGATCAATGATACAAGCAGTGAATTCTGGAAGCAGCAAAATTCAAAATGATACAAAAAGTGCTTTTCCTCTGCACAGGCAATTCCTGCCGTTCGCAGATGGCCGAAGCGATTGTCAACGCCCGCTACCCTGGGTGGCGGGCGTTTTCGGCTGGGACGCGGCCTGCGGGCTTTGTCCACCCAATGGCGATACAGGCGCTGCATGAGATCGGCATCGAGCATACTGGTTCATCCAAAAGCGTGGAGCAGTTCCGCGACGCAGCCTTCGATCTGGTCGTGACGGTCTGCGACGATGCCAACGAGTCCTGCCCCGTCTGGCTGGGGAAGGGAAAACGCGTCCACGAGGGCTTTCGCGATCCGGCTAGGGCGCAGGGCACGGAAGAGGAACGGCTGGCTGTCTTCCGTCAGGTAAGAAGCGAGATGCTTGAAAAGATTCCGCCGCTGTTGAAATAAATCTGCTCTGTGACATGTCATTGCTTCGGCACTCGTTTTGCTCGGCCTCGCAATGACATTCCCTGTTTTGAAAAATTCACATGATATTCGTCATTTGACGGCCTGAGTCGGAGGATGGTATTCTTGACCCGAAAGGAACCATTCAATGACCAGCCCATACGACATTTTGTTCGAGCCGATCCGCATCGGCCCCGTCACCACTCCCAATCGTTTCTATCAAGTGCCGCATTGCAATGGCTTCGGTTATCGAATGCCGCAGGGACACGCCGCCATGCGCGGCATCAAAGCCGAGGGCGGATGGGGCGTGGTCTGCACCGAGGAAGTCGAGATCCATCACACCAGCGACATCGCTCCCTATTTTGAAGGCCGCCTGTGGGACAATGCAGACATCCCCGGACTGGCCCTGATGGCGGATGCGGTTCACAAGCACGGCGCATTGGCGGGGATTGAACTTAATCATAACGGACTCGACGCCTCGAATATTTATTCGCGCTCCACACCACTTGGGCCGCGTGCCACGAGCACCATCGGTGGTTCGGGTTATGACCCGGTGCAGGCGCGCCGCATGGACAAGCAGGACATCCGCGATTTGCGGCGCTGGCATCGAGATGCGGCCTTGCGTTCCAAGCGCGCCGGCTTTGACATTATCTATTGTTACGCCGGTCATGGCTTGACCCTTGCCATGCAATTCATGATGCGCCGCTATAACGACCGCACGGATGAATATGGCGGCAGTCTCGAAAATCGTGTGCGCCTGTTTCGCGAATTGATCGAGGACACAAAAGATGTGGTCGGCGATACATGCGCGGTGGCTGTGCGTTTTGCAGTGGATGAACTGCTCGGTGAGGACGGCATCACGCATCAGGGTGAAGGTCACGATATTGTGGCGATGCTGGCCGAGCTGCCTGACCTGTGGGATGTAAATATCAGCAACTGGCCGAATGATTCAGCCACATCGCGCTTCGACAAGGAAGGCCATCAGGAAAAATATATTTCCTTCGTCAAAAAACTCACGACCAAACCGGTCGTGGGTGTGGGACGTTATACCTCGCCCGATTCAATGGTTTCCGCCATCAAGCGCGGCGTGCTGGATATGATCGGCGCGGCGCGGCCTTCGATTGCCGATCCGTTTTTGCCGGAGAAAGTTAAACAAGGCCGCATCGAAGATATCCGCGAATGTATCGGTTGCAACATCTGCATCACTGGCGACACGCGTTACGTCCCAATTCGATGCACGCAGAATCCAACAATGGGTGAGGAGTGGCGGCGCGACTGGCATCCTGAAATTATTGCGCCGAAGAAAACTGGGAAAGACATCATGGTGGTCGGCGCGGGCCCGGCCGGTTTGGAAGCTGCACGCGCTTTGGGTCAGCGCGGCTATGCGGTCACGCTGCTCGAAGCCCGCAAGGAACTTGGCGGACGCGTCCTGCGCGAATCGGCTTTGCCTGGTCTCAACGAATGGCGGCGCGTCATGGATTGGCGCGTCACACAAATTGGCAAACTTCGCAACATCCAAGTTTATCCGTCCAGCCCGATGACCGCCGCTGAAATTCTCGAAGCAGGCGCGCAAAATATTATCGTTGCCACCGGCGCGCAATGGCGGCGCGATGGACTTGGTCGAACTTTGTGGAAACCGATCAAAGGCCACGATTTGCCGAACGTCTTCACCCCCGATGATTTTATGGAATCCAACGGCTCGCCGTTGGGCCTTCAGAAAACTTCACGCGTCGTGATCTACGATGACGATCATTATTACATGGGCGGCGTGCTGGCCGAACTGCTGGCGCAAAATGGATGCACGGTGACGCTGGTCACGCCCGCGCCGTTCGTCTCTTACTGGGCGCGCTTTACGCTCGAACAGGAACGCATCCAGAAGCGGCTCATGCGCCTCGGTGTGACCCTGCTCCCGCGCCACGTTCTTTCCGCCCTCACAGCGGACTCCGTTACCCTGACCGAT
>JAKBYW010000066.1:0-8033 GCA_021840275.1 Chloroflexota bacterium
TCGTCGGTCCTCTTGTTGCGGCTGGTTCTTCAACTACAACCGGCGCAGGTTCGGCTGGCAATTCTTCTGTATAGCGCGCCGGCACGAACGCTGGTTCGAGAGCGGCAGGCTGCTCATCAGTTCCGGGTGCGTCAGTGACGGTATGCTCTGTATTTGAGTGACGCATGAAACGGTCGCGCAGACTGGTCAGCAGGTTGGGACGCGCCGGCGCGGGCGAGGAAATGGTCTCTTGAACGGAAGCCGCTGGACGTTCCGCGTCGAGCGGCGTCGAAGCGTCCGGCGAAGAGATGATTGGTTGAGGTTCGGGCGGGCGCGCCATCGGCACGAGTTCATCCGCGTCCAGGCCAAGAAAATCTGCATAGATGCGCAAAAATCCGCGCGCTTGCGCCGCGGAAGGAATGGCGGAAAGATCGTCGCGCTCAAGGGCCTCGAGATTATGCGGTCGAATTCGTGTGACCGCCGAGACTTGCTCGAGGCTGAGGTGTTTTTCCTGGCGAGAACGCCTGAGTTTTTGACCGATGGTTTCAAACATGGCTGGATTATTTTACTGCTTCTTGTTGGAATCAGCGAACCTGAAATAAAATAATACACGATAGCACAACATCACCGGCCCTTTTGAGCCGGTGATTCTCAATTTGTCATTGCGCGCAGGGCAAGTGTGCGAAGCATCCTAAAAGAACCGTGACTTGCTCCTCGCCGAAACAAGAGATGGCTTCGAGATGGAACACCCCTTGCAATGACACTGCCCTATTCGACTTTTGTTTCTTCGGCAGGAGATTCTTCGATAGGAACTTCTGCGGTCCTTTTCCTGCCGCGTGGCTTTTTGGCTTTTTCTTCCGCTTCGGCTGTTCCGGCCTCTGCGGCTTCGCCTTCGCGATGGACAATGACCTTGACTTCAGGAACCAGATCCATCGTCAGCCTCACGTGAGCCTTGAACTCGCCCAACTCGCGGATCGGCTGCATGTCGATCTGCTGGCGCTTGACTTCGTATTTGGTCTGCTCCACGATGGCGGCGGCTACATCCTGCGTGGTGATCGAGCCATAGAGTTTTCCGGTTTCACCGGCTTTGGCGGCGAAGGTCAGGGTGATACCGTTGACGTGCTCGGCCAGATCCTTGAGTTCGCTGTTGAGCTTGGCGCGCTGTACTTCGCCTTGCGAGCGGATCTTCTCAGCAGTTTTCATGGCTCCGGGCGTGGCCAGTAAGGCCAGTTTCTGCGGAATCAGGAAGTTGCGGCCAAATCCATCGGCGACCTTTTTGACATCACCGGCGCGGCCCAATTTGTAAACGTCCTTGATCAATAATACTTTCATTTCGTTCAAGCCCTTTCTGGCTATGGATTTCGTTGTGCGAAGGGTACCACGCTCAACGGGCGGAGATTGTACCAGATGCTTCGGTTCTTGCCAACCACAGCGACAACGGGTAAGATAAAGGCATGGATCGCTGGCCTATCAATCCCCGCCGCATATTTGTTTTTGTGGGCATCCTTGTGCTTATTCTGATGGTCATGGATTTCAATGCGCGTCTCGAAGAATTGGATCGCTTGAAGAAACAGTCACAGGTTGTGAGCGTGCAGGTAACGCAGGGGATACAAACCCAGCTCGCGTTACAAACACAGGCGGCATATGCCACTTCGGACCAGGCCGTGCAGGATTGGGCGTACGGTGAGGGACATTATCACCAGCCCGGTGATCAGCCGGTCGCGCCGGTCGCAAAACCGGGTGTGTCTCCCATCGTCTCGGTTAAGCCAACACCGATCCCCACTCCGATGCCCAACTGGCAAGTCTGGTTGAATCTGTTCTTTGGCGACCAATAACATTCTCCCACTTTTGATTTCAGAACGACTTGCGCTCTTCCCTGATTCGACTCGTGTCCGCAACGATGAATTAACCATCGCGGGACATGATCTCGCCTCTCTCGCCGATTTATACGGGACGCCGTTATATTTATATGACCGCGCCACGCTCGACTCTTCCGCCGCTGAATACAAAGGCGCGTCGAAGGAATATTATCCCGCCGCATCTGACATCACGTATGCAGGCAAGGCCTTTCTCTGCAAGGCCATCGCCGAATGGACACAGACACACAGCTTATATATAGACTGCACCGGCGAAGGCGAGATCGGTATCGCGCTGGCGGGCAACGTACAACGCGAAAAAATATTGGTGCACGGCGTAAATAAATCCATCAGCGATTTACAATCCGCAATTCAGCATTCGAATACGATCGTTGTTGATAATCTTTCTGAGTTATCACGCATCGCGAATCTTCTCATGCCCAACGCCCAACGCCCCACGCTTTGGCTTCGACTGCAACCGGGCATCGCCGTCCACACACATCACGCGTATACGCAGACGGGCCAGCATGACAGCAAATTTGGGATGACGCCCGAGGAAATTCTTCATGCAGTTGAGTTTTGCAGATTAAATAACCTGCCCTTGAATGGCCTCCATTTTCATCAAGGCTCGAACTTCCGTGACCCCGAGCCGTTGATCCCGGCCATTGATCTGGCATTGGATTTGGTAAGACAAATCAGCTTTGCAGGCGACTGGCATTTTTGTCCCGGCGGTGGCTGGGGTGTGGCATATCACGAAGATGAATTACCCAATCCATCCATTGAAAATTATGTGCGCGGCATTGCCGAGGCTGTGGTCGAAGGCTGTCGGCAGCGCGAACTCGATTTGCCGCATTTACATCTTGAGCCTGGCCGAAGCTTGATCGCGCGTGCGGGAGTCGCCATTTATCGCATCGGTTCGATCAAGCGGCGCGGCGAAAAGACCTGGCTGCTGACCGACGGCGGCATGGCGGACAATCCGCGGCATGCGTTATACGGCGCAAAATATTCCTGTTTAACGGTGGCCGGTTTGGGTCGGGAAATGAATGAGCATGTTTCCATCGCCGGGCCGTATTGCGAATCGGGCGATGTGGTCATTGAAAATTTGCCGATGCCAAAAGTCGAAGAGGGCGAGTTGATCGCGATCCCCGTCAGCGGGGCATATCATTTGAGCATGTCGAGCAATTACAACGGGGCACACCGTCCGGCGGTGGTTTGGCTGGAAAAGGGTAAGGCGAAATTGATCGTCCGAAGGGAAACGACCAAGGATTTATTAAGGCGCGACTTAAGCATCCGCGTATAATCTAAAGCAGTTTTACGTTAGGAGAACCATGTTTGCCGTCATCAAAAAACTCCACCTCTACTGGCCGCTCATCAAATCTACGCAGACGGGATTGTTGCTTGCCACAGGCATCGCGGGCTACCTCAGCGTAGGTACGCGCATTGGCCTGTCCACCCTGCTGGGTGTGTCGGCCACGCTCTTCCTCACCATCAGCGGCGAGAGACCCTCGGAGATCTGTTGAGCCGCGATTCAAGTAGTTAGAAATGGGAAGACAATTTTAATGGAGGGCAGCCTTGCGCCGGTCGGCTTCTTACAGCAGAGTCATGGATGCGCCCATTGTTCCAGCGCGGATGGGTCTGCGATATGAATGCAATGGTCTTCCATGCGGATCGCTCCACCGCGTTCCAATTCCCTGAGCGAGCGCGCCACCACCTCACGCACGGTCCCAAGCCGCGCCGCCAGTTGCTCTTGCGTCCAACGCGGAACAGGGCGGCCCTGTGAATCATTCTGTGGCAATTCGCTGATCAAGCGCGCCAGGCGGTGAGTGACCTGGTAGAATGCCATCTCACTGACCTGGTGAACCATGTTACGCAACATTTTTCCAAAATTGACCAGTATTTTTTGAGCAAACTGGGGATGAGCCAACACCAGCCGACGCAAGAATTCGGCTTCAATTACCCACACGCGGCAAGCCTCCAACGCCTCCACATTGACCGGATTCGTTCCGCCGTCAAAGGCCGGCACTTCGGCAAACGTGTCGCCTTCTTGCAGTACACGCACAATATACTGGCGGCCCTGCGGAGAAAGGCGATAAATTTTCGCGCTCCCCTGCTCGATGATGTGCAGTCCATGACACGGATCGCCTTCCCAGAAGAAAGCTTCGCCACGCTGGTACTCGCGCAACTGCGTATGCGCGGCGATTTCTTTCAACAGGTCTTCGGGCAAATCGTTGAAATATTCGTTGCCGTGCAGCGTCTTGATTTTCAACGAAAGGGCGGCTTCGATCTGTCTCATAAACAACATTATATCCCACTCACATTTTGGTCCTGCCCTGGTATGCAACCATTCTCAATATGAATCATGTCGTTGCGAAACGGCGCTCTCGAACGTAGTAAGACGTCATCTTTGCTCCAACGGGACCCGGCACGAGGTCCAGATGGATGCGGCTTTTTATCACAAGAAGTGTGACTTTAGTTACAGTCTTTATGTACGCTTGTACTATAATTCACATTATACGCAGTATAAATCTGTGTTCCAAATTCTGAAAGGAGAATGCCATGAAAGACACTATCTTCCTTCTACTCACCGGCCTGCTGGCCGCGTACCTGTGCTGGGTTTTCTACCAGCGCTACACCCAAAGCAAGGCGCTGCCTAACCTGTATTATCTGATGGGTTTTGCGGTGCTTTTGGTTTCGGGGCTGTTGCTGATTTTCCTCGGCCTGGGAATTTTGGCTTCGCCCTACGTGCTGACCGTCGCCAGCCTGATCCCGCTCGGCATTTCCATGGGACTTGCTGAAGAGTATTTCCCCGCCTGGAAGAAGTATTTCAAGTGGTTCGCGATGATCGGCTTCCTGGCGATTGCTGTGACCAGCATCGGCGGCATGGACACACTCAAGAAGGTCGCCGTTCCGCTCTTCCACGGCGTGGCGGGACTCGTGATCTTCCTCGGCCCATTCTTTGCCAAGGGCGCTCCGAAGGGTTTCTGGTGGGTCGGCATCGGCGGCGTTTTGATCGGCCTAGGCGGCATCGCGCTGGCGTTCATCTCGGTCGGCGCGCAGTTGCTGTTCTTCAGCCCTGAGTTCGTCATGCTGATTTTGACTCCTCTGCTCTTCCTGATGTCTGGCGCGTTCGCGTTGGGCTTCACGAAGAAGGGTTAGTATTTTCACCATTGAGGCACCAAGATTTTTGAACCGCGAAGCACGCTAAGGTCGCAAAGAAAACCTTTTTAATCTTTGCGTTCTTTGCGGTCTTCGCGGTTAATTTTTCTGTGTCTCATGCACTCGAAAACCTGTAATCATTTTTTGTTTTTTGGAGGCATCCAAATGCAATTCGTCAAAGACAGATTTAACTACCTCTTCGGCTCGACCAAGGGACTGATCCTGGTGGCGATTGCCATGATCGGCATCGTCACTGCCATCTGGGGCATGTTGTCGGGTCCCATGGCTGAGATGGGCGTGCGCGAGATCGTGATCAAACTCCTGCGCATGGATATCGTCCAAGCCGAACGCGAAGGACGCATCATCATCCTGTATCACTCGATTGCCATGGCCGTCATCGCCATCGAGACCTACATGATCACGAGCCTGTTGAAGATGAGAGCCTTCTTCAAGACGGCTATCAATGCCGCCATCACGGTCGGCTACATGCTGACAATGATCTTCGGCATGGGTTTTGCCTACTTCGGCCACAACTGGGCATTCCACGGGCTTTACATCGTCGGCCTGTCGTTGATCTTCTTCGCGGGCGTGATGCTCATCATTGCCCTCTGGCCGTGGAACCCCGAAACCTACATCACCGATAAAGACTATGCCCACACCAAAAAAGGTGTGAATATGGAACGCGTGGCCTTCTTCGCCACCGCCGTCACCACGGTCATTTCTGCGTTCTTCGGCGCCATCCCAGGTTCGTATTATGGTCACGGCTTCGAGACCTTCCTCGCCGAGAACATCATCCGCTACCCCGAAAAGACTACGATGGAATACTCCATCATCGGCCACCTGCACATCATGCTGGCGCTGATTGCCATCATGATCACGCTCATCATTGGCCGCTGGTTTAATTTCAAAGGCATTTTGCACAAGTTTGCCATGCCGCTGATGATCCTCGGCACCATTGTGCTCAACCTCGGTGTGTGGGGCGTAGTCACTCCGCTTGAACCTGTGGCGCACATGATTATCTACGTCGGCGCGACGCCGTCCATGTTTGCGGCGCTGCTCCTGCTCATCTGGAGTTGGGGCAAACTTATCCGCGAAGGCACAGCCCACATCCAAAAGCCCAACTTCGGACAGAAGATCGGCGCGCTCCTGCGCGACCCGCTCAAGTTTGGCCCCACCTGGCAGATGCTGTTCATGAACTTCACCACCAGCGGAATCGGCATCTTCATGGCGATCCGCCTTGAACAAATCTTCCGCGTGTGGCCTGCCCGTGAGGAGCGCATTGAATTGACAGGACACTGGCACGCGCTTTCGGCCATCATCGCCACCATCATCCTGTTCTACTACGGCGACATGATCGGCCTCAAAGGCAAGATCCGCCAGGTATACGGCTGGGGCATCCTCATCCTTTCAGACATCGCCCTGGCCGCCGTCACGGTCTTCGAGATGAAACGCCTCTTCATCACCGAAGCCGTCCAACAGCCGCTGGTCAATGGACTCATGTACGCCATAGACTTCGGCCTCGGCATGTTGCTGGTCATCCTTGCTGCGTTGCTGGTGTATCGCTTGACAGATCTATTCAAAAACAAAGGACGCTGGATCGAAGAACTTGACCACGAACTCGCGCAAGAGGTGGACAAATGAAACGCCTCATCAATATTATGTCATTGCGAGCGTTCTTCCCTGGCACCGCCCGCCAGGGCAGGTGTGCGAAGCAATCCCCTGTTACTCAAGGAGACTGCTTCGTTCCTCGCAGTGACACTACGAAGAGGAGATTGCTTCGGGCTGTCGCCCTCGCGATGACATTCATTTTACTGGCCTCGTGCGCCCCTGTAAATTTGAACGCTCCGATCCCCACCTTCGACACGGGCGTGGACCCGAACGCGTGGACGCAAATCCCTGCGGGTGAATTCCATTTCGGCCAGCAGGATGACATCAAAACCACCGATGCCTACGAGATCATGATCACGGATGTCACCGTCAGCCAGTACACAGCCTTTTTGACGGCGGCTCTGTCCAACGGTCAGGTAAAGATCGGCGAGTTCAAAGGTCAAAAAGCCATCGTTGGTTACTATCCTGGAGATGTCTTTCACGGCGTGAAGCACGAAGAAGAGATCAAAGCGGGCGATTGGATATTCATCCCGTTGGACGATCCCGCCTCGCGCTTCACCTTTGACGGCACAACCTTCACTCCTATGCCTGGCTACGAAAACCACCCGATGGCGATGGTCACCTGGTTCGGCGCGTGGGCTTACTGCGGCTCCGTGAATGGACGCCTGCCCACCGAAATGGAATGGGAAAAAGCCGCGCGCGGCACAGACAAGCGTCCCTTCCCGTGGGGCGATGATATTGCTCGTAACAACGCCAACTTCTACGCATCGCGCGACCCGTTTGAAAACATGAGTTCCTTCGGCTCGCGCACAAGTCCAGTCGGCTTCTACAACGGACAGAAATACGGCGACTACCAGACACTCAACTCTGCTTCGCCCTACGGCCTCTACGACATGGCAGGCAACGTCTGGCAATGGACGGGTAACGTCTACGAAGGCATGCACTACCGCTTCATGCGCGGCGGCTCAAAAGACACCTACGACATGGACTTGCGCGTGTGGGTTCGCAACAACGCCACGCCCACTTACTTCAGCCCAGGCGTTGGGTTCAGGTGTGTAAGGTAAAATAGAAAGCAGAGAGCAGTGAATACCAAACCAATCTCTAATCATCTACTCTCTGGTTTTAGGAGTATGAGATGAAAATCTTCATCGCCAAATTCCGCCTCTACTGGCCGCTCATCAAATCATCACAGACCAGCTTACTCTTACTGACAGGCGTCGCTGGTTTCCTCAGCGCAGGCACGCACATTGGATTGCTGACCTTGCTGGGCCTATCCGGCAGTCTCTTCCTCGCCATCAGCGGCTCGACCATCCTGAACATGTGGTACGACCACGACATTGACGCGAAGATGAAGCGCACGCACAAACGTCCCGCCGCCTCGGGTCAGTTGAGCCGCACCGAAGTCTTCTGGGTCGGCATGATCGTCTCTTTGCT
>JAKBYW010000067.1:0-7993 GCA_021840275.1 Chloroflexota bacterium
ATGGATAATGTTTTATTTTCCGCGCTGACGATGAACACACAGCCGCTTCATGTCAACGAAGATTTTGCATCGAAGACGGAATTTGGCCAGCGACTGGTGAACGGCGTTTTTACATTCGGGCTGGTCGTTGGCTTGACCGTCGCTGAATTGACCGAAGGTACGATCGTTGCCAATCTCGGCTACGATAAAGTTGTTCATCCAAACCCCGTTTTTCACGGCGATACAATTTATGCCGAAAGTGAGATCATCGAAAAACGCGAGTCGAAGTCAAGACCTGAAGTTGGCATTGTGCGTATCAAATGCTGGGGGAAGAAGCCCGACGGTACAATTGTGGTCGAGTTCGAACGAACGGCGATGTTCTTGAAAAGTTCAAAGGTTGAAGGTTAGTAGGTTGACAGGTTAACTTTCCAACCTTCAAACCTTCCAACTTTTAAAGGGAGAAATCATGCATTCCCGACGCGCACTTTTATACATGCCCGGCGACGACTGGAAGAAGATCACCAAGTCGGTCACGCTCGGCGTGGACTCGATCTGCATGGATATGGAAGACGGCACGGCGCTCAACCGCAAGGCTGAGGCGCGCGCCACGATTGTCCGTGCTTTGCAGGAATTGGATTTCGGCAAAAGCGAAAAACTGGCGCGCATCAACTCTGTCGGTTCGGGGTTCGAGAAGGAGGATATTCAAGCTGTTTTGCCGCATCGTCTAGATGGAATCGTGATTCCCAAGATCGAAGAGCTGGGCCAGATTCAATGGGCACATGAAATCATCGAAGCCGCGGAACTATCCAACGGCTGGCCGGTTAATTCGATTCGGATGCTGGTGGGCGTGGAAACTGCAAAGGGAATTTTGAATCTCAAGGAAATCGCATCTCATCCGCGGCTGGATGCTCTGATTTTCGGCGGCGAAGACTACGCGGCCTCGGTCGGCGCAACGCGCACGCGCGAAGCCACCGAATTAATTTATGCCCGCCTCGCCACGCTCAACGCAGCGGCGGCTTTCGGGATCCAGGCTATCGACATAGTAACGGTCGAATTCCGGGACCCGGCCATCGCCCGGGAAGAAGCGGAGTTCGGATCAAGGCTGGGATTCAGCGGCAAGCAAATCATCCATCCGAATCAAGTCGAGCCGGTGCAGTCCGCATTCACGCCATCGGATGATGCCATCGCTTACGCAAAGCGCGTGGTCGAGACGTTCGAAGCCAATCAAGCCAAAGGCGCAGGCGCGTATGATCTCGATGGAAAAATGATTGATATGCCGTTGGTGAAGAACGCGCAAAAAGTTTTGGACCGCGCAAAAGCGGCGGGCAAGGTGTAATATGAAACCAAAGGTACAGGCCATGCTCAACATTGACGATGGTGAAGAAATTGCAACCGCATGTGCGTCATCGCATATTCCGGGAACAGGCATCTATAAATTTCTCGCCAAAAAGAAAAAGGACGGAAAATTCGAATGGGTTCATTTCGTCCAGCGCGACAACGGATTGAAGGAAAAAATCTATCGCGGCGAAACCGAAACACATGAACAACTTGATGAAGTACTTGACATCATGAATCGTAATCTCAAAAAGATATTCAAGGTTGAAATGCGCTCGACAGATTACGATGTATATTCACTCGATGGCAAAAAAGCGCCGCCGCAAGTTCATTAAATCCACACAAGGATAAATCTCTTGCTCTCCATTCTCTTCGGTCTTACATCCGCGCTCACGTGGGGCGCGGGCGATTTTGCGGGCGGGCTGTCCAGCAGAAAACTGGGCGCGTACCGCGCGGTGCTTTTCGGCGATTTCTTCGGACTGCTATTTCTGTTCGTTGCGGCCGGCATCTACCGCGAAAATCTTCCGGCGCTCTATCCATTATTGATCGCCGCGCTGGCTGGCATGCTCGGTTCGATGGGTCTGCTCGTTCTTTATTACAGCATGATCAAAGGACAGATGAGCATCGCCGCGCCGGTCTCCGCCCTGCTGGCCGCGACGCTGCCCGTCATCGTCGGCGGAATATTGGACGGTTTGCCCAAGCCGCTTCAATTCCTTGGCTTTGGATTTGCGCTCGTCGCAGTCTGGATGATCTCACAGGGCGACTCGGATGAAAATTTTCACATCGGCCGTCTGGCTGACCTGCGCCTGCCGCTTCTCGCGGGACTTGGGTTCGGCTCCTACTTTGTGTTGATGGGCGCCGCTGCCCGCGCCACGACCTCCACGATCTGGCCGATGATCGCATCGCGCACTGCCGGGACCTTGCTCCTGCTGATCTTCGTTCTGGCACGGCGCGAATCGCTTGGAGTGCCGCGCAGCGCCTGGAAGGTGGTCGCGGCCAATGCCATTTTGGACGTAAGTGGAAATGTGTTTTATGTGTTGGCGCTTAAAACCGGCCGGCTGGATGTATCGGCTGTGCTCAGTTCGCTATATCCGGGTGCGACGGTTTTGCTAGCCTGGTTAATCCTCAAGGAACGCATTTCACGCAACCAGTGGCTGGGCATCGTGGCCGCGTTGATCGCCATTGCCTTAATGACTTTGTAGAGAGGACTCCATGACAGGAAAACTAAGTGGACGCATCGCCATCATTACCGGCGCGACATCCGGGATCGGGAAAGCCACAGCGCTTCTTTTCGCGGACGAGGGAGCGGACATCGTGATAACGGGCCGGCGCGCGGATTTGGGCGAAGCCGCGTTAAACGAGATCCGCTCGAAGGGCGTACGAGGCGTTTTCGTCCAGGCCGATCACACCAAGTTGGAAGATTGTCAAAGAGTGGTTGATGTCGCGATCAAAGAATTTGGCCGCATCGATATTTTGTTCAACAACGCCGGCATCGTCACGAGTGGAACCGCCGAGACAACCGAGGATGAAATCTGGAATGCCACGCTGGCGATCAACGTGACTGCGGTGTGGCGCATGTGCAAACTTGTTGTGCTGCACATGAAGAAACAAGGCAAAGGCGTCATCGTCAACAACGGCTCAGACTGGTCGGTGGTGGCGGGGAAGAATGCTTTCCCGTATGTGGCAAGCAAAGGCGCGGTGGGATTGATGACGAAATCCATGGCGCTCGATTATGCGCGCGACAATATTCGCGTGAACGCAGTTTGCCCGGGCGATACATTTGTAGAGCGTTGGATGGAGAAGGGATATTTCGAAGGCGCCGACCCGGTGACAATTGAAGAAGCAATGAAGGAATCCAGCGCATATATTCCGATGGGGCGCTTCGGCAAGCCCGAAGAAATTGCCCAGGCTGTTTTATTTTTGTCATCGGACGATTCTTCTTTTGTGACGGGGCATCTGTTGTTGGTGGACGGCGGCAATACGGCGCAGTGATGATTGTATAATGATATCCACGACATGGAAAAAGTCGGTTAGATTAGTTCACATGATACGCACAATTGATAGAAATCGTTGAAAATGTTTTTCGGAGCCTTAATTGGAATCTACGGGCAAATGAAAAGGGATGCCCTGGAGAACGCCGATATTGCACATTGAATGTTCGCAAATCGAGTACCTTGAACAATTTTGCAGATTGGAGAAAAATGGACGAAAAGGAGTATCAAGCAGTTCGTGAGGAATTAAAAAAATTACGCAGGCAAATTCAGAACGTTAATGTCAAACATAAGGAAAGTCTTAGCACCCTGGAAAGAATTGCTGTCAGAATTACAGATTATGTCGGCTCAACGGGCTTTTTCATAATAATATTTTGCTGGACCATTTCATGGTTTTGCTGGAATACTCTTGCGCCAAAAGAATTGCTAATGGGTCACTTAAAATTTCATAAAGATTTAATATTGGCGAGATACCATTCTGACAATTATCATCCAATTTAAGCCAGGAAGAAGGAGAAAACAATATGGTTCAGCCAGCACAGACTAGTTCGGATGCAATCGAGCGTTTGAAATGTAATTGGTGTCAGGGCATGAATCTCAAGACGGCGTTCTCGTGCCAGTTTTGCGGCGCCCCACTTGATCTCGCGGACGTTGTCAGTGAATCCGGCTGGCGCGAAGCCCCGCGTCTCAAGGATATGACTGAGTTCCATTTTTACAATAGCACCTGCCAGGTCGAGGGAGAGATCGTGCCGGTTGCGGAAATTAATTTGGCGCAGGGCGATGGTGTGTATTTTGAACATCACGTTATGCTTTGGAAGGATCCGACTGTGCCAATGTCGGTGCTGCAATTGCCGGGCGGCATGAAACGCGTGCTGGCTGGAATGCCGTTCATTATCAGTGTGGCGCAGGGACCGGGGAGAGTGGCCTTCTCGCGTGACGCCACCGGCGAGATCGTGGTGCTTCCGCTGCATCCCGGTATGGAATTGGATGTGCGCGAACACGCATTTCTGCTGGCGTCCAAAAACATTACTTATTCATTCGAGCGCATCAAAGGCCTGCGCAATATTTTATTCGGCGGGCAAGGCATGTACATGGATCGCTTCGTGACGACGAACCAGTCGGGGTTGTTGATCCTGCATGGATATGGAAATGTCTTTGAACGAACCCTGAAACCAGGCGAGTCGATCCTGCTCGAGCCGGGCGCTTTCCTGTATAAAGACTCATCCGTCCAGATGAATGTTCAGATGCAGCAACTGACCACTGGCATCTTTGGCGGGACGGCCATGAGTCTGGCGCAGATGACCGGTCCTGGCCGCGTCGGTATTCAATCCATGTACGTTCATCATTCGACGGAATAGGAGACGATATGAGCGCGACTCCTTCTGTCCCGGACTCCGGAAGAACTTATACTTGCAATTGGTGCGGCGCGGTTTCGGATGGCACTGCATTGAGCTGTCCGGCCTGCGGCGCGACCATCAACGTCAAGGAGATTGTCACGCCCACCGGCTGGATCGAATTGCCCGGCCGCAAAGACATGGCCAAACTGCAGATCGGTAAATCATCCTGTCAGATCGAAGGGCTTTACGTTCCGGTCGCGGACTTCAACCTGGCGCAAGGCGACGGCGTTTACTTCGCCCATCACGTTTTGTTGTGGAAGGAAAATTCAGTCAACGTCAGCATGATGTCGCTGAAGGGCGCGTGGAAGCGTGCCTTTGCCGGTATGCCCATTTTCATGACGCAGGCTACAGGCCCGGGCCACATTGCCTTTTCGCGCGACATGCCCGGCGAGTTGCTGGCATTACCGCTGCAGCCCGGTCAGGCCGTGGATGTGCGCGAACATTTCCTGCTGGCCGCCACTAGCCAGGTTGATTATGGCTGGGTCAACTCCAACATTTGGTTCAGCACCAAAGATGGGGATGACACCGAAACGCATTATCCTATCGGCACAACCCTGGATCGTTTCTCGGCTTCCAAAATGCCCGGCTTGTTGTTGTTGCATGCCTCCGGCAATGTCTTTGTTCGCCAACTTGCCGCGGGCCAGTCCATTTTGATCAAACCCACTGCGCTGATTTTCAAAGACCCGACCGTCGGCATTCAGTTGCACTTCGAGCATCCGAGCGCCGGCTGGAATCTTTGGATGTCTTATATTCAAAGATATTTGTGGTTGAGAGTCAGCGGTCCAGGACGCATCGCCATCCAATCGGCCTTTGAGCCGGTGGAAGATAACGGCCGGAATATCGTCAATCATTCGCCTGCCACGCAACAGACTTGGTAAGTAAACGCAATAATAAAAAGAGCGGGCAGAGTTTTGTCCGCTCTTGATTTCTATTTGACCCGTTTTAGTTGCGTCTCAACTGCTTTGGCTTCGCTTCCTTCGGGACGAATGTTGTATGCCGTTATAGTGAGCTGATCCCTGTCAGTGAGTTCGATCTCGGTGCGCCAGCCCCAGTCGGGTCCCCCGTCCGGGGCCGGATAACTGCCGAGGACGGAGAACCCTTTTTCCTTCGGGTTGCCCGTGCAAAACATGATGGCGGTGTTGTTGTGGAAACTGTCCACCCAGCTGGCTTCGTATTGGTCGAGGGTGGTGTTGTAGCCGAACGTGAACATGCCGTGTTGCGGTTCATCGTCAACGGAACTTTGATACAAGAAAAGTGCAAAGCGGCCTTCAAGCAATATCTGAATGGTTCCAACGACTGGGGACTCGTCCGTTAATTTGCCTGGCTCAAGCCAAAGTTTGGATGTGCCGATCCAGTTACCGGCCAATTGAGCAAGGATGTGATGAGGACTGCCTGTTGATTTTTCAAAGCCCATAGCTATTTCCTGTTTTCAATTTTATGATGTTATTGCGAGCGATGGTCGAGTAGGCAGTGGGTTTCGATACAGTCTTCGGCCTACTCAACCACCGCCGCCATGTCGAGACCGAGCGTAGCAATGTCAACTAACCTCCAATCACAAGATTGCCACGCCGCCTTGGTCTCGATACGCCCCGAAAAACATGGGGTTGCTCGACCCGCGGCGGCTCGCACATGTGCCTGCCTGTCCTGGTGGTCTGGCCAGGGTGGCTCAGTGCAGGCAATGACATTTGCATATTACATCCTGAACACGCCAAAATTATGTTCCTCGGCTGGCGCATTCAGTACCACCGACAATGCCAACGCCAACACCTGACGCGTGTCCACGGGATCGATGACGCCATCATCCCATAACCTTGCTGTGGAATGATATGGATTGCCTTCATTCTCATATTTCTCCAAGATCGGACGTTTGAATTCCTCCGCCTCTTCTTTGGATAAAAGCGGCTTGACTTCACGCGCAAGTTGATCCTGCTTGATGGTTAGCAGGACATTCGCGGCTTGTTCCCCGCCCATGACGCTGATGCGCGCGTTCGGCCACATCCACAAAAATCTTGAGCCATAGGCGCGGCCACTCATGGCATAGTTGCCCGCACCGAACGAGCCGCCGATGACGACGGTCAATTTGGGGACGCGCGTGTTTGCCACAGCATGAACCATCTTTGCGCCATCGCGGGCAATGCCGCCCGCTTCGTATTCGCGTCCGACCATGAAGCCGGTTATATTCTGCAAAAACAAAAGTGGAATGCCGCGCTGGTCACACAACTCGATGAAGTGAGTCGCCTTGAGTGCGGACTCGCTGAACAGGACTCCGTTATTGGCGATGATGCCGACGGGATATCCGTGAATGCGCGCGAAGCCGCATATAATCGTCGTGCCGTAGCGCGCTTTGAATTCGCGGAATTTGCTTCCGTCGACGAGGCGGGCAATGATCTCATGCACATCGCAAGCTTCGCGGAAGGTGCTGGGCAGGACGCCGTACAACTCGTCAGGCGCAAATAAAGGTTCTTCAGGCGCGGCCACTTCAAGTCCGTGTAAGAACGTTTGAAGGTTTGAAGGTTGTAAAGTTTCAACGATGTCGCGCAAAATTTGAATCGCGTGATCGTCATCGTCTGCAAGATAATCTGCGACTCCGCTCAATCGTGTGTGGACGTCTGCGCCGCCCAAATCTTCCGCGCTGACGTCTTCGCCGGTGGCGGCCTTGACCAACGGCGGGCCAGCCAGAAAGATCGTACCCGTTCCTTTGACGATGATGGCTTCATCGCTCATGGCCGGGACATACGCGCCTCCTGCGGTGCACGAGCCCATGACTGCCGCGATCTGCGGAATTTTTTTGGCGCTCATGCGCGCCTGATTGTAAAAGATGCGGCCAAAATGATTCACATCGGGAAAGACTTCATCCTGCAACGGTAAAAATGCCCCGCCCGAATCGACGAGATACAGGCAGGGCAGAAAATTTTCTTCGGCAATTTGCTGTGCGCGCAGGTGCTTCTTGACCGTCATCGGATAGTACGAGCCGCCTTTGACAGTGGCATCGTTTGCGACGATCAGGACTTCGCGGTTGCTGACGCGTCCGATGCCCGTGACGATGCCCGCGCATGGCGCTTCGAGATCGTACATATCAAACGCGGCGAGAGGGGAGAGTTCCAAGAATGGCGAGCCAGGGTCAAGCAGGCGTTCGATACGGTCGCGCACGAAGAGCTTGCCTTGTTCTTCCTGCCGCCTACGATATTTTTCGCCGCTACCCGCGCGGATGATGGCAAGCCGTTCGCGCAAGATGTGGACTAAAGAAAGGTTATGTTTTTTATTGGCAAGGAATTGGGATGGTTCCCCTGG
>JAKBYW010000068.1:0-7958 GCA_021840275.1 Chloroflexota bacterium
GTGCATGAGAGGCCAGCAGGGACTGACGTCCCCCGTCCATGCGATGGAAAGTGTGCCGCTTTCGACAAAGTTGCACACATCGTTCCCCCCACCCCAGTTATTGCCCGCAAAACTGATATTCATCCTGCTGTTGAAGGCTTCGAATAATGCATGGCGCGTGGATTCGTCAAAGTCCATTTTGGGCAGGCTGAGATAAGGCAGCATCGGCGATTTCAAGTAGGCAATATCATGGGTTGTTTTTTCATAAAGACGGTCTGCCTGCATATCTATCGTGGCGGGCTGGACATTGCTCACGGAAAAATATTTCGCGCCCAATCGTTTACCGATCTTGATGACTTGAGGCAAATCGGAAATGTTACGCTTCATGGCGACAAAAGCAATACCGATCTCTGGCTTGGGGAAATGTCCGCCGCCGCGCATTTTGGAGATTCGTTCCACGTTGGCGATAATGGCCGGGAGTTCCGCGCCCAGCCTCACGTCCGCGTAGGTTTCGGGGGAGGCCCCGTCAATGGATACCCAAAGTGTATCGAGTCCCGCGTCAATTAATTCGCGCGATTTTTTCTCGGTCAGGATGGTACCGTTGGTAATGAGTTCCACTTTCACACCCAACGATTTCACGCGCCGAATCCATTCCACCGTTTTGGGATGGAAGAGCGGCTCGCCGATCCCCCCAAAATATACACTGGGGATCGAGTCCATTTGCTTCAAGCCGTTGAAGATGCTTTCAAATGTCTCCTCCGTCATGCGCCCAATGGGCTGGTCCCACGCATTACGAAAACAGGTGATGCAATCCAAATTGCAGGCGACGGTTGGCTCGATGTAGACTTTGGTGAGTTGAGTAACCGGACGGTGCATGCGAATTAAATTATGGCCTTCGTCGAGACGCACCTTCGCACCGGGATGCAACCCATATTGCGCCGCCACTTCCGGGGGCAAAATCAGCCGCCCGTTTTCATCCACTTCCGCCCATGCCGTTGTAGATTTTGTGGATATCATCGTTCACTCCTAATCGATCAATAACGCACTACGAATTCACACCAATATTACCCAATTTCGGCTGTAAGCACAGTGACAAAAGTTATAGAATCTTGAATGACAAAACCCATGCGGACGGATGATATAATCCAAGCATACTACTGACAGGAGATTCTTGTGGCTGACCTTCGCGTTCAGAAATTTGCAAAGATACTGGTCGAGCACTCGGCGCGTGTCGTGCCGGGCGACCGCATCTTGATCGAAGCGACAATAGCGGCCGAGCCGTTGATCCGTGAACTTTACATTCAAATCCTGGAAAAGGGCGGACATCCGCACCCGATGATTGCCTTGCCCGGCATGATGCCGTTCAGCCAAGAAGAACTTTATCTGACCTATGCCAACGATTCGCAACTGGACTTTGTGCCGACGTTTTACAAATTGGCCTACGACCAGTTCGAAGGCCGCATCCGCGTCCACTCTGCGACCAACACACACGGCCTGACAAATATCGACCCCGCCCGCGTTCAGCGACGCGGCAAAGCCACCGGCTCCATCACCGAAGCGCAGATGCGCCGCGGAGCGGAAGGCAAGTTCAAGTGGGTCACCACGCTCTATCCCACCGATGGCTACGCCCAGGACGCCAGCATGAGTCTGAAAGAATATGAAGACTTCGTGTTCGGTGCGGTCCATGCGCACGAGGCTGATCCCATCGCCTACTGGAACAGCACCGCGGCCGGCCAGCAAAAAGCCATTGATTTTCTTGCGCCAAAGAATCAGGTTATCCTGCGCGGCCCAAACGTGGACCTGACGCTTTCGGTCAAAGGCCGCAGATTCATGAACTCAACCGGTGTCTACAACATGCCCGATGGAGAAATCTATACCGGCCCGGTCGAAGACTCGGCCAATGGTTGGGTGAAGTTCACCTATCCCGCCATTTATCAAGGCGTGTCCGTCGAGGGCGCGGAACTGACCTTCAGTAATGGACGAGTCGAAACCGCCAAGGCAGAAAAGAATCAGGATTATCTGTTGAAGATGCTCGAAAGCGATTCGGGTTCGCACTATCTCGGCGAGTTCGCCATCGGCACAAATTTCGATATCAACAAGTTTACCGGCAACATTCTCTTCGATGAAAAGATCGGCGGTTCGTTCCACATGGCGCTCGGCGCGGGCTATCCTGAGACCGGCTCCAAAAACAAATCGTCCATCCATTGGGACATGATCTGCGACATGCGCAAAGATGCCGCGATCACCGTGGACGGCGAGTTATTCTACAAGAACGGGCAATTCGTTTTCAAAAAGTAGTTTGAAAGTTTACAGGTTTATATGTTTGAAGGTTGAGAATCCGCGACGGGCTCTCAATCTTCTTTCTTAACTTTCAAACTTGCGACCTTCCAACCTGAAACCGATCAATACATCCCCACCGAACGGTCAACCTTCCTCGCATATTCATTAATGCCGCCACGCACACTGAAAACATTCGACCAGCCTTGCGAGGCGAGCCAACCTGATACTTGCGCACTGCGCGCGCCGTGATGACATAACACATAGATCGTTGCGGTCTGTGACTTTGCGGACTCTGACAGCATGTTAATGCCCTCCCGCCCCAACCGGCTCATCGGTGCGACCTCGAGACGGGCATCCGTTATTTTGGCATACTCCAACTCGGACGGTTCGCGCACATCCAGCAAAATGAATTGGTCCTGCGATTTGAGTTTATTGGCCAATTCTTCAACAGCAATTTCTAGAATCATTTCACACCTTTAAAGTTACGCTCTCCAATAACCTCTGCGGATTGGACGCACATCTTCCGATGTAACAAACGCTAAAGGGTCTATCTCGTGGACAATTTGTTCCGTGTGCGCCACATCTTTTCGCAACACACTGACACTCAACAAATGCACTTTACCTTCCATGCCACGCGCCGGGATCTCCGTCACTGCAAAACCTCCATCACGCAGGGCTTGTGCCAAAACGATGCCATGTTCTGTACTGATGATGCGCAAATGAATATGACCAATCGCGAGACGTTCCTCGATCAACATGCCGACCACGTTGCCGGTTGCGAATCCCGCTGCGTAGCCAAGGACAGTTAATGGATTGCTCAAATTGGATAACACGCGCGTGATGGCAACGACGTAGACCGCAGCTTCAAAGAAACCCAGTGTCCATGAAATGCCCTTTCGTCCGCGCACCACAAACAACATGCGCAGAGTGTCGAGCGACATATCGGTGACGCGCAAAGCGAAGATGGTCAGCGCCGCGAGCCAGGCAGATGGAGAGAGAAGAAAATCAAACATAGGTATGCTCCCGGCGGCTGGAGCGTTATTGGTTTCATTTCAACGCGGGCAGATACAATCTTTCCACGTATTCCTTGACCATGCGCCGCGTGCTGAACTGCGGAATGTTCGTTTTCAAAGAATCCTTCACATGGTCGAGCCACTTGACGGGAATCTCTTTGTTATCACGAGCATAGAATAACGGGATGATCTCGTTTTCCAGTGTGCTGTACAGGTCCTCTGCATCGGCAGCATCCTGCGCATCGCTCGTCACATATTCCTTTTCTTCGCCGATGGCCCAGCCATTCTTGCCGTTATAAGACTCGCGCCACCAGCCATCCAACACTGAGAAGTTAAGCGCGCCGTTGAGCGCGGCCTTCATGCCCGATGTGCCGGACGCTTCCATCGGACGACGCGGGGTATTCATCCACACATCCACACCCTGGACGAGATAGCGCGCAAGGTTCATATCGTAATCTTCGAGGAAGACAAGACGTCCGCCGGTTTCAGCTTTTTTGACGGTGCGATACACTTTTTGGATCAACTGCTTACCCGGCTCATCTGCAGGATGCGCCTTGCCTGCAAAAATAATTTGCACCGGCATGTTCGGACGGTTGATGATATCCAACAATCTTTCGACATCGCTCATCACGAGACTGGCGCGCTTATAGGTTGCAAAGCGGCGCGCAAAACCAATCGTCAGTGCGTAGGGGTTGATCAAAACTCCAGACGAGACAACCTGTACAGGATGGTACCCACCCACCGTCCAGCGCTCGCGGACGCGTTCACGCATGTAAAAGGTCAGCTTGCGTTTGAGATGAGTCCGCACAGCCCATAGCGCCGCGTCAGGGACTTGATCCAACTTCGCCCAGGTATCAGCATCATCGAGATGATCGTACCAGTCGGCACCGATATATTGAGCGAAAAGATTTTGCAGGCGGCGGGCCATCCAGTTGGCGGTGTGAACGCCGTTGGTGACGTGTGTGATCGGCACATCGTCCGCGGATTTTTCAGGCCACATAAAATTCCACATCTTGCGCGACACTTCGCCGTGCAATTCAGAAACAGCGTTGCGCCCATTTGAATATTTCAGGGCCAACACCGGCATGGAAAAAGTTTCACCGTGCGGCTGTTGATGCACCGCGATATTTACAAACTCTTCGCGCGTAAGTCCAAGTTCGGGCCATAATGCGGCAAGATACTTATCCAACAGCCAGAGTGGGAACTCATCGTTACCGGCCGGGACAGGTGTGTGCGTGGTGAAGACATTTTGTCCGCGCGTCTTTTTAACGGCGTCGGCAAAGGTGTGACCGGCAGCCACCAGTTCACGCGCCCGCTCCAGGGTCAGGAATGCGGCGTGGCCTTCGTTCATGTGCCAGACCGAGGGATTGTATCCAAGCGCGCGCACAACGCGCACGCCGCCGACGCCCAGTAAAACTTCCTGCATGACTCGCCGGTCAAGGTCAGACCAATACAGCCGCGCCGTCAACAAACGATCATCGGGACGATTGGCGTCCACGTTTGAGTCCATCAAATAAAGCGGCACACGTCCCACGCGGATTTCCCACAAGCGCACCGAGACAATGCGGTCGGGAAATTCAACTTCAATCGTAAGCAGTCCGCCATCATCAGCGGTAACAGGCAGAACCGGCAGATCATCGAAGACCAGCGGATTGTTGAGCGCTTCCTGCCAGCCATCTTCACTGATGTGCTGGGAAAAATATCCCTGAGCATACATGAAGCCGATGCCCATCAGCGGCAAACCCAGATCGGACGATTCTTTTAAATGATCGCCCGCCAACACGCCGAGACCGCCCGAATAAATCGGGAGCGTTTCATGCAAGCCAAATTCCATCGAAAAATATGTGATGGGATGATCGGTCAACTCCGGGTGAGCCTTCGCCGCCCACGGGTCGGTTTGAGCGATGTAAGAATCAAATTGCTCGAAGATACGATCGTAGATGGCGAGATAATCTTTATCCTTGGCGGCCTGGTTCAGACGCGCGCGCCCGACCTCGCGCAATAAACGAATCGGGTTGTGACCGAGTCGTTCCCAAAGAGCATAATCAAGGCGGCCGAATAAACGTCCCGCTTCCGGCTGCCATGTCCACCAAAGGTTGTAAGCCAACTCACCGAGACGGGCAAGCCGCTTGGGCAAATCAAAAGTTTTAGGTGATTTCGAGCGAAACATGTCCATAGTGCGGGAAATAATACCATAACAAACAAATGTCATTGCGAGGGTGTTCTTCCCGAAGCAATCCCCAAATCTATAGGAGATTGCTTCGCACAAGGCGCTCGCAATGACGTGAGACTTTTTGGACTACAATAAAGCCATGCGAAACGTCCAACTCTTTATCACTTGTCTGGTGGATACATTTTTTCCCGAGGTCGGCGAGGCGATGGTCAACGTGCTGACGCGCGCAGGTGCGGATGTGGACTTTCCATCCGACCAAACCTGCTGCGGACAACCACCGTTCAACGCGGGACTTCGAGCGGAGGCGCGCCCGATGGCCGAACAAACCATCCGCGTGTTTGAATCTGCCAAAAGCGACGTGGTCATTCCATCCGGTTCATGCGCGCACATGCTTCGTCACAACTACGAAGAATTATTTGCGGACGATCCAATTTGGCTTCCACGTGCCAAAGCCCTGGCGGCACGCACGTATGAATTCACAGAATATCTCGTGGACGTTTTGGGCGTCACCGATTTCGGCGCGCGCTGGGACGGCCCGCTGACCTATCATCCAACCTGCCACCTGCATCGCGGCCTCGGCATTGACCGTCAACCAAAGGCACTGCTGGCAAACGTCCACGGTGCGAATATCATCGAACTGCCCGAAGCGCAGGATTGCTGCGGCTTCGGCGGGATTTTTTCCATTGAACATCCAGAATTATCCGCTGAAATGTTGAAACGCAAAATTGGAAATCTGGAGAAAACCGAATCCCCCACGCTGGTCGTCGCAGACGCGGGATGTTTGATGCACATTCAGGGCGGGTTGAAGCGCAACAAAATGAAGCAGAAAGTTGTACATATAGCAGAAATATTGAACCATCATTAGGAAAACTTCAATGTACAATCGTTCTGCGACAGTCTATGATGCGATCTATCGCGCGCAAGGAAAAGATTATGCTGGTGAATCGCAAAAATTATATGCGCTGATCGAGCAAAACAAGCTATCCAACGGCAATTCGCTTTTGGACATTGCCTGCGGTACGGGCGGCCATCTCGCCTATTTGCAACAGAATTTCAAAGTGGAAGGACTCGACAATTCAGAAGAGATGCTCATCGCTGCGCGGAATAAATTTCCTGATATCAATTTCATCCATGCAGATATGACTGATTTTGAGATTGATTATTCTTTTGACGTAATTACATGTTTATTCAGCGCGATAGGTTATATTCAGACTCTCCCGCGCCTGTTTCAAGCAATCCAAAACATGACGAGCCATCTGCTACCGGGCGGTGTAATCATTGTCGAGCCATGGTTTGGACCAGGCGCGTTGGATATCGGCAAAGTTCACGCAACTTTTGTTGACGAACCAGAACTGAAGATCGCACGAATGAACATAAACAGAGTAGAAGGAGATATTTCTTTCCTGGATTTTCATTACATGGTTGCAACCCCAAAAGGCATTGAATATTTTAGCGAAACGCACGCATTGGGTCTCTTCACAGAGGATGAATATTCGCAGTCTTTTCATGCCGCGGGACTAAAAACAATCCACGAACCTAAAGGATTGGATGGCCGCGGATTGTATATCGGGATCAAATTTAGATGAAAGAAAAATAGTGCAATATTCCATCACAGGGACCAATATGGATCACTTCCATCAAAGCATCCATCGCGCAATTCTGGACGAGAATCTTCAACAAGCATTAGATGCCAACGCCGAACGCCGCGTCAAAGGACGCGTCGCCGCGTTCGCATCTTTGCCCGACTGGAAAGAAAGACGGCAGCGCGCCCACGCCGTCCGCGCAGATGTGATCGCGCATCTCGACGAGTATCTCGATCAATTTATCTCCAACGCGAAAAAGAACGGCATCATCGTCCATCGCGCCAAAGACGCGGACGAGGCCGTGCGGTTGGTAATTGAAATTACGGATCACGCATCATGTAATACGAAATCCGTAATACATAAAACCCTGATCGCCAAATCCAAATCAATGGTCTCGGAAGAGATCAATCTCAACCATGCGCTCGAAAAAGAAAACCCTTCGACAGGCTCAGGACGGCGCATCCGCGTCATCGAAACTGACCTCGGCGAATACATCGTCCAACTGCGCGGAGAAAAACCGGCGCACATCATCACACCCGCTGTGCATTTGCGCCGCGCCGACGTTGGCAAACTCTTCCACGAAAAAATCGGCATCCCGTACACCGAAGATATTCCAACTCTGACGAACACCGCCCGAAAAATCCTGCGCGAAGTTTTCCTGACCGCCGACATCGGCATCAGCGGCGTCAATTTTGGTGTGGCCGAAAGCGGCACATTTTGCATCGTCACCAACGAAGGCAACGGACGGATGGTCACGACCATACCGTCGATTCACATTGCATTGATGGGCATGGAAAGGCTCGTCCCAACCCTCGACGATCTCGCGCTGATGCTTTCGCTTTTGCCGCGTTCGGCCACCGGACAAAAACTCACTGTTTACACTCAGCTGATTAACCGGCCTCTTGAGAATCAAAAACGCCATCTCAGATC
>JAKBYW010000069.1:0-7937 GCA_021840275.1 Chloroflexota bacterium
GGCGCTCAGCGGCTCGTATCAAACGAATGTAAACGATTATCAATGTACCGAAGCAGTGGTGAACGGCAAGCACATACTCACGTGCAGCGGCCCGAATGATTCCAGCGGCGAATTGACGGTTTGTAACACGGCTTGCAGCAGCACGTCGAGCGCCGCCAACGTGTCTCCTGTTTGTGATCCTGGCTACTCGCTCGATACTTCTACAGGCGTGTGCACCTATTCGCCTATTGCAAGCCAACCTGGCGTGGCTGGTTGTCCGGTTGGTTACAACTTAATTGATCGCGGCGGGCAGAAGGTCTGTGCACTGGGCGTCAATCAAAATGGTCAGTGCCCAGTGGGCTTGTTCTTTGATAGCCAGTATGGCGCGTGTGTTCCTCCATCCGGCAACGCGGATGCGCCCTACGGCATTAATAATTCCTCGCTGGCCGCGCAAATTTATCAGGGATGCGCAGCGGGTTACACTTACGATCAAAATTATCAGTGCTGTCAGGCCAATGTCGGCGGAGCATATTCAGGCTGTCCGCTGGGCTTCAAATATGACTCGACGCAGAAGACCTGCGTCCCCAGCCAGGTACGTTCGAGCGGGCCGGGCTGCGTGACCGTCCAGCTCAACATTGCCAAATGCAGTGAACCGGTGGATGTGTGCAGCAAGATCCAATACGAGGCGGTCTGTATCCGCAACTCGTATGCCTGCAAGTGGGATGATAAATCGAAGACCTGTAATCTGAAGCCGTAATACACAGAATACAGCCTCCGTCGCCAGACGGAGGCTGTCTGTAATGATGGATAAATGACGAAGTCTTTCTTTCGGTGTATTCGCGCCATAAAAATATTCATGTTGCTTCTACTGGCGGCTTGCGGGACATTTCCGTCTGCGGCGACTCCCACGCTGACTGCGATGTCTGCGCCGAGTCCAAGCCCAACGCTGACGCCAACGCCTCTTCCCACGCCGACTCTTACACCGTTACCGCAAGCCTTTTTCTGCGTGTCAGTTAACACGCCAACACCTGTGCCTGGCTGTATCCTGCCAACCGCGCAGGAACGTGATCGCTTTTGTACAGGGAAAGCGCCTTATACATTGATCGCCATACCGTTCGGCACAACCTATCAGGTGGTTACTCCAAATTTCTCCTGTGTTGCAGCTGGGAAAAGTCGAGGCAGTCAGTTGCTGGTGTGTACCGGGCCGCAATCATATCCATTCCAGATTAAGGTTTGCCAGTCGGATTGCGCGTCTGCATCGCCTCCATTACAAAGCGGATCAACAGGATATTGTGCGCAAGGGTATAACTACGATCAAGCCAATCAGTGTTGTGCAGCGCCTGCAACGGATCAAAATGGCTGCGTTACTCTCAACTTTGGCACTCGAGCATGCAGCGGTTAGATCAGGGGCGGGCGGCGCGTATGCCAGTCTGTTTCGCGCTCGTACGCCGCGCCTGCGCGCAGCACACATGATTCGTTCCAGGCGCGTGACACAATTTGCAACCCAATCGGCAGACCGTCCTTGCTAAATCCGCATGGAACGGAGAGGGCAGGCAGGCCGGTTAAATTGAACGGCGCAGTAAAACGCGTTAATCGCCGTGCTTGTTCAACGGCATCATTGCCTTCGATTAGCGGGGCAGTGATTGGCGTGGACGGCAGAAGCAGAAGATCGTATTGCTCGAAAAATATTTCCATGCGGCGTTTCATTTCAGTCTGAGTCCGCCGTGCCAGAATGTATTCCGTAGACGTGAAGTTGCGGCCGGCTTCCAGGCGCAGGCGCACGTCTGCGCCAAATTTTTCGGGGGCATCGGCCAACCGGTCACGATGAAAGGCTGCGCCGTCGGCGGGAGTCATGAGTCCATTGGCCTGCGCTGCCTGGCGCAGGAAAGACACATCCACGATCTCTATTTTTGCCCCCAGTTTCTCGAACACTTTGCTTGCTTGCTGGACGGCTTCCAAGACTTCCGCGTCGGCCTCTTCGATAAAACTGCCGACAGCCAATGCCGCACGCAAGCCTTTGATTCCATTTTCGATCTGTGCCAGATAATCATCCACTGGTTGGTTGACGCAGAACGGGTCATCTGCATCGTAGCCCGCGATCACTTGCAGGATCAGCGCCGCATCTTTGACCGAGCGAGTCAACGGGCCGACGTGATCCAGGTTCCACGAGAGGGGGAATACCCCGCGCACACTGACGCGTCCGAACGTTGGCTTGAGTCCGACTACGCCGCACAAGGAAGCCGGAATGCGGATCGAGCCGCCTGTGTCCGAACCGAGAGCGGCCAGCGACATGCCGGTTGCAACGGCGACAGCCGATCCGCCTGATGAACCGCCGGGGATGCGTGTTACATTCCATGGATTGCGTGTAATGCCGTAATGCGGGTTGACCGTTGTCACGCCGAGCGCAATCTCATGTGTGTTGGTTTTGCCCATGATGACCGCACCTGCATCCTTGAGCTTTTGAACTGCCACTGCATCTTCAGTTGGGACATAATCTTTGAAGAACAACGATCCGGCTGTGGTTCTGACGTCTTTGGTTTCAAAGAGATCCTTGACGGCAATCGGGATGCCTGTCAATTTTCCGGCTAATGGTTGACCGCTGACTGCTGTCGGTGGTGTCACTGTTACGAAGGCATTCAGCGAGGGGTTGAGTCGCTCGATTTGGCGGGAGCAGGCCTCGGTCAAGGAATGAGGCGGGAGCGTCCCATTTTTGAGAAGCCGGATGGCTTCGTGTACTGGGAGGAAATTTGGCTCTGTCATGCAATCCATTATAATTGCTGTCTATGTTCAAAAACCTTTCGTTGGGAAAAAAGTTTCAGATCTATCTGACATTGCTTGCGCTGGTGGGATTGGTATTTATCCTGCTTGCCACCTCAAAATATGGCGCGGGCGTTTCATCGGATGCGGGGCGCAATCTCTCCACTGCCGATAGTTTGCTGAATGGCAAAGGCTTCGTTGATTTTGCCGGTGCGCCGTTTGTTTTATGGCCGCCGCTTTATCCGTTTGTGATGGTGGGGCTGAGCCTGTTGACCAAGTGGAGCGTGTTTCAATCGGCGTGGTATTTGAATATAGCGCTATATGCCTTGAATATTTGGTTGTGCGGCTGGCTGCTTTATTTGATCTTCAAAGAGAAGCCGGTCTACGCCTGGCTTGGCGCGTTGATAATACTGCTTTCCCGCTCGACGCTCCGTATCTATGCCAACGTCGCTTCAGAACCGATGTTCGTGACTTTTATGTTGATCTTCTTCTTCGCCGCGGCGCAATATTTACAAAGCAATTCACCTCGAGCGTTGTGGCTGATGTTCATCATGGCCGGGCTGGGGACTTTTCAACGTTATCTCGGTGTGGTACTGTTTGGCGTGGGCGGGTTGGTCGTTCTTTACAGGGAAAATTGGCGCGGCGTGTGGCGCTCAATTCTTCCGGTCATTATTTCTGCATTGCCCATTGGCGCGTGGGCCTTGCTGCACAATATTCCAATCAGTGGCGCACCTTTTGGCCCGCGCGCTTTCGGCGATATGTTCCCCCTCCAGAACATTGACCTTTCATTGACAAAAATCCTGTGGTGGTTTATTCCGCGGCTTTCCTTTCTTGACCCGCTGCTCCTGCGACCCTGGATTGTCCTGATTGGCCTGATTTTATTTTTAGTCGCAATAAACAAAAAAACGGATTGGCTCAACTGGCTGAAGGAACTCTCCGGCATTTATATTTGGCCGGCCTTGCTGTTTTCAGTCGTTTACTTCTTCCTGTTGGCTTTTACTGTGATCACTGCCGATCACCTCGATCTGACATCGGATCGTTACTATGTCATTATTTACCCAATCGTTCTGGCGCTTCTGTTCATCACGCTTGATAAACTGGTATTCAGTCACATCAACTTCAACAACCGTCTGGCGCATTATGCAGTGATTGCCCTTATCGGGTTGTGGTTTATTTATCCGCTTTATGCCATGCGGGGGTACCTGCGTCTTGCGCTGGCGCAGGGCGAGCCAAGCAATTACAACATTGCCAACTCGGCCTACTTCCGCGACATGGGTGTCGTCAAAGCCGCGCAGAAAATATTGGATGCCGACCCTTCGGCTGCTCTTTACAGCAATTACCTGAACATCGTCTGGTTCATTTACCAGCGCCCGGTCACAACGCTTCCTTTCGTGGACGCAAGCCTGTCGCGTGACCAACAGATTTCAGCCTTGCCCAAATTTTATCCAGCCTGGCCCGCGCAAAGTGGATACATCATCTGGTTTGAACCCAACCAGTATCATCACATTGCCACACCGAGTGAATTAGCAGCGATAGCGGATTTGAAATTGCTTTATCAGGATAAGACCGGAGAGATTTATTACGTCCAGGCGAAATCGCCGCAATAAAAAAGGTTGGAAGGAAAGAACCTTCCAACCTTTTTTATATCATGTCATTGCGAGGGGAGCTTTTCCCCAAAGCAATCTCCTCCTGGTTTTTGGGAGACTGCTTCGGGAAAAGCCCCTCGCAATGAATTGGAGTTTATTTAGAACAACCCGACCACTTTTCCGGTCTTCAGATCCAGATCGACATCATAAAACACGGGTCGGGTCGGCAGGCCGGGCATGGTGCTCATCTTTCCGAGCAGCGGATACAAGAATCCTGCGCCCACGGATGCACGCACTTCGCGCACCATGATGCGGAAGCCGGTCGGCGCGCCTTTGATGCTGACATCGGTAGTAAAGGAGAGATGCGTTTTTGCCATGCAGATCGGCAATTTGTCGAAGCCGAGCCGCGTGTAACGCGTGATCTGTTCTTCGGCTTCGGGGCTGTAGTCCACGCCGTCGGCGCGATAGATTTCCTTCGCAATCGTCTCGATCTTTTCCTTGATGGTCAACTCCAGCGGATACAGGAATTTAAAGTCGGTCTTCTTCTCAGCGGCTTTGACTACGGCCTCGGCTAATTTCTTCGCGCCATTGCCGCCGTCTGCCCAATGCGTGGACACGACCGCGTCCATCGCGCCGAATTCGAGCGCGGACTTGCGGATCAGTTCCACTTCGGCGGGAGTATCTGTCGCGAAGGAGTTGACCGCCACAACTACGTTGACACCATACTTGAGCGCGTTCTCGATGTGACGTTGGAGATTCGGCAGACCTTTGCGAAGCAGGTCGAGATTTTCTTCGGTATATTCGGATGCGAGAGGTTTGCCAGCCACGACCTTTGGCCCGCCGCCGTGCATCTTGAGCGCGCGCACGGTTGCGACCATCACGACTACCTGCGGGATCAAGCCCGAATAGCGGCATTTGATGTCGAAGAACTTTTCCATGCCGATGTCCGCACCGAAACCGGATTCAGTCACAACGTAATCTGCCAGCTTGAGCGCGATCTTGTCAGCCAGGATCGAACTGTTTCCGTGCGCGATGTTGGCAAAGGGTCCAGCGTGAACGAAGGCGGGAGTTCCTTCGAGAGTCTGCATCAGGTTCGGTTTGATCGCATCCTTCATCAAAACGGTGACCGCGCCCGCCACGCCTAAATCTTCTGCGGTGACGGCTTCGCCGCGTTTGTTTGTGGCGACAACCATGTTACCGAAGCGTTCACGCATGTCTTCGATGCCGGTGGTCAACGCCAGTACAGCCATGATCTCGGATGCAACTGTGATGTCATAACCCGAAAGATGCTCGAAGCCTTTTTCGTCCGGGCCGAGGCCGACCTGGACTTGGCGCAACATGCGGTCGTTGATGTCAATCACGCGCCGCCAGGTGATGGTGGCCGGATCAATATCCAGTCGCGCAAAGAGTGTGCGTTCTTCGGGCGTCAGTTCATTGGGATCGGTTTTGCTGATCCCAAGTTTCTTTAATCGGCGCAGCATCGTCGGAGAAAATCTGCGATTGCCTTTTTTATCAGGTGGGCAGAGCGCGTCGAACATTTTGGTGTCGTCCTGCTGGGATTCGTGCATCACGCGCGCATCCATCGCGGCTGCAACCAGGTTGTGTGCGGCGGTAATGGCGTGGATGTCGCCCGTCAGGTGCAGATTGAAATCTTCCATCGGGACGACCTGCGAATATCCGCCACCGGCCGCGCCGCCTTTGATTCCAAAGGTCGGGCCCTGTGATGGCTGGCGAATGGCCGTGATGACTTTCTTGCCGAGATGCGCGCCAAGCGCCTGCGAAAGGCCGACGGTGGTCGTGGTCTTACCTTCGCCGAGAGGAGTGGGAGTAATGGCAGTCACGTCCACGTACTTGCCGTTCGGCTTGTTTTTCAAGCGTTCCAGGATTTCAAGTTTTACTTTGGCTTTGTATGGCCCATATAATTCAAGTTCATTCTCGCGAATGCCGAGTTCCGCGGCTGCTTGCATGATCGGTTTGAGTTTTGCGGCCTGCGCGATCTCGATGTCAGACGGAACCGGTCGCAGCAATTTCAATTTGGTCGGAACGAATCCGGTCACGGCTTTCTTGACGGCCGCTTTCTTTTTGGCGGGTACCGCTTTTTTTACGGCTGGTTTCTTCACAAAATTTTTAGCGACTGTCTTTTTTGATTTGGTTGCCATATTTTCTCCTTTGCTATTTACGTACCTTTTCAATAAAGCGGGATATTTTAGGCGGACGGAGCCCGCCTAAAACACTCCACACCCCTTCTTTTTGGGATGATGCTTATTTTCTTTGTAATTTTCGGTCATTTCCATTCTTAAGGCAATAGATTTCCATCCCTCGTTTAGTGTATTTTAATCACCCTGCGCCGCGATCAATGTGCCGGGTTGGGCTCCCAGCAATACCCTTTCAAGGTTTCCTGGTTCTTCACCCGAAAAAATTTGCACAGTCATTTCCGGTATCTCCTTGACTAGGCGCAACATTTCTTCGACCTTTGACTTCATTCCGCCTGTGACGTCTGCCCCGTGCGAGCCGCAGACTTTTCCGATCAGTGCGTTATAGGATTTTGGCGTAATCCTCCCGACCCGTTGGCGGCGCTCCGGGAAATCGGCCCAGACCGCGGCTTCGAGTCCCGCCAGCAAAATGCGACCGGGTTTTAATCGGTGCGCCAAATGAAACATCAGTATTTCTGTGGACAATACTGTCCCGCCTTTGATAGTATCAAAGATCATGTCGCCATAAATAACCGGGATAATCCCGGCCTCCAAAGCGCGTTCAAGCGGAGTCAGATCCCAGCGTGCGACGGCCCCGTTTTTTGAGATGACAGAAGCTGACGGCTGGATCGTCATTGAGAGGATGCCTGCCCGATGCAAAGCGTCCATGACGTGGCGATTGAGTTGCGAAGCGCGATACCAAACTTCGGAAAAGCCGATCCAATCTTTGCGATCTCTGATTTCCAAACCGGGGAAGTGTTCTTTAACGGCGAAATGCCCGAAGGAGCCGGAACCGTGTCCCAAAACGAGACGCAGATTCGGGTCCCGCGCAAGAGCCAATTTGATCTCGCTTGCAAGCGCGGCCAATTTGTCCGGTCGCACCGTGTATGGCGTTGTCTTATCTGTGATGAGCGATCCGCCGAGTTTGATAAATACGAGTTCAGTCATATCCCAATTTTACCCTGTCAATTAGCGATGCGGGGCTCGTGCTATAATCCCGCGCATGGATATTCATTCAGGCGTTATCGCCATCATGGTTATGGCAGCGCTCATTGCCATTGTCAGTTTGTGGCGCGGCGTCCGCACGCTTCAATCGGCACGCAAGATGACCTTTTATCGCCTGCGCCGTCAGCGCGAAGCGGGCGGCTGGCGGTTGTTCGGGCTGGCTGTTGTTTTGATTGGGTTGGCGTTCTGGTTGCCTTTATTTGGCGAGCCGATTGCGTATCAATATTTTCCGCCTTCACCCACGCCGTCTCTTACGCCCACCATTACGATTGTCCCGACCATTACGTTAACACCCACGATTACACTGACTCCAACAATTACCGATACTCCCAATGTGACTGATACTCCCACAATCACGGCAACGCCTTATATACCTCTGGCGATGATGGCGTTATTCCAAAGTTCGGTCACACCAAAT
>JAKBYW010000070.1:0-7890 GCA_021840275.1 Chloroflexota bacterium
GTGAACTTTATACCGATGGCCTGACCAATTTTATGGGCGAGCCTGAATTTGCCGAGTCGGATGATGGCCGCCGCACCCTGCGTCTGTTCGAGGAGCGCTCAACTTTACAAGACCTGATGGCGCGCGCTTCAACCAACAGCAGAGTCGGCGGATTGCAGGTGTTGATCGGCGGCGAAGGCGGATGGGAAGAACTCCGCCAATGTTCGATCGTGCTGGCGCGTTACGGCGTCCCTGGCATGGCAACGGGCACGCTGGGCGTGCTTGGTCCGATGAGAATGTCCTACGCACGCACCATCCCAACCGTGAGATTTGTAGCAGGGTTGTTAAGCGATTTGGTCAATGACCGCATTGCGGGTGAATAAATCCAGAATAATGAGAGAAGAAGCATGACCGAGAAGAAACACCATCATCACAAAGAGATTCAACCTGAGGAAGTTAGTGAGATCAAAGCCGAGGCTGTGGAGATGCCCGAAAGCGGCGAGCCGGCTCAAGCTGAGTTCGAAGCGCTTCAACAAAAGTTGGCCGAGGCCGAGGCGCAGGCGTCCGAATTCAAGGATGGCTGGATCAGGGCACAGGCTGAATTCCAAAATTACAGGAAGCGCATCGAGCGTGACGACGAGTCGAAATACGCTTCGATGAAGGGCGACATCATCAAGAAGATCCTGCCCGCGCTGGATGATCTGGAGCGCGCCCTGCAAAAACGTCCCGAGGACAACCCCTGGGCGAACGGTATCGAACTGATCACACGCAAGTTACAGACCATCCTTGAGTCAGAGGGCGTGAAGCGTATCCAGGCCGAAGGCGCGGCGTTCGACCCGAACTTCCACGAAGCGATCTCGCATGAACCGAGTGATACAGTTGAAAGCGGATATGTAATCGCGGTCGTTCAAAATGGATATATGTTTGGCGAGAGGGTGATCAGACCTGCCCTGGTTCGAGTGGCGCAGTAAGTTAACAAGTTGAAAGGTTGACAGGTTGGAACGTTGAACCAGCAACCTTGAAACCTTCAAACTTTTAAACGAGGAAATCATGGGCAAAATCATTGGTATTGATCTCGGTACGACAAATTCGGTTGCCGCAGTCATGAGCGGCGGCGAGCCGGTTGTGATCCCGTCGGCGGAGGGCGAGCGGCTTGTGCCGTCCGTAGTGGCGGTCAATAAAAATCACGAGCGTCTGGTTGGACGCGTGGCGCGCAACCAGGCCATCATCAATGCGCAGAATACGGTCTTCTCGATCAAGCGTTTTATGGGACGCAAGGCCGATGATGCCGAGGTCGAACGCACGAAGAAGCGCGTGCCGTACACTGTGGCAGAAGGCACAAATGGCGACGTGCGCGTTGTGCTGGACGATAAAGAATACAGTCCGCCCGAAGTCTCGGCCATGATTTTGGCCAAGATCAAAGCGGACGCGGAAGCTTATCTCGGCGAACCGGTAACGCAGGCGGTCATCACCGTCCCGGCGTATTTCAACGATGCGCAGCGCAACGCCACTAAGGACGCGGGCAAGATTGCAGGACTTGAAGTTCTGCGCATCATCAACGAGCCAACGGCCTCTTCGCTGGCTTATGGGTTGGACAAAAAGAAAAATGAAATTATTGCCGTCTATGATCTGGGCGGCGGTACATTTGATATTTCAATTCTGGATGTTGGCGACGGCGTTTTTCAAGTCCGCTCGACGAGTGGCGATACATTCCTCGGCGGCGATGACTTCGATCAGCGCATCATGGATTATCTGGCCGACACTTTCCAAAAAGATAATGGCATTGACCTGCGCGGCGACCGTCAGGCTCTTCAACGTTTGAAGGAAGCCTCCGAGAAGGCCAAGATCGAACTTTCGACCACGATGCAGACCGAGATCAACCTGCCTTACATCACGGCGGATGCCAGCGGCCCGAAGCATCTTGTCACCACGTTGACACGTTCCAAACTCGAACAGATCACCGGCGATCTCGTTGATCGCACCATCGCACCGCTCAAGCAAGCTCTGGCGGACGCAAATCTACAAGCCAGTCAGATCAACGAAGTGGTCATGGTCGGCGGTATGACTCGTATGCCCGCTGTCCAGGATCGAGTGCGTTCGTTCTTCGGCAAGGAACCGCATAAAGGTGTGAACCCGGATGAAGTCGTTGCCATCGGCGCGGCCATTCAAGCGGGCGTGCTGGGCGGCGAAGTCAAGGATATTCTTCTGCTGGATGTGACGCCTCTCTCGCTCGCTATCGAGACCTTGGGCGGAGTCGCCACACCGCAGATCGAACGCAACACCACCATCCCAACCCGCAAGAGTCAGGTTTTCTCGACCGCCTCCGACAGCCAGACGCAGGTTGAGATCCATATCCTGCAAGGCGAACGTCCGATGGCGGCGGATAACAAGACGCTGGGCAAATTCATCCTGGATGGAATTCCGCCCGCGCCGCGTGGCGTCCCGCAAATCGAAGTGACTTTCGATATCGATGCCAACGGTATTTTAAAAGTCACCGCGAAAGATAAAGCCACAGGACGCAGCCAGCACATTACCATTACGGCCTCCTCCGGTCTTTCGGATAAGGAAGTCGAGAAGATGCGCCAGGATGCGGAAGCGCACGCCGAGGAAGATCGCAAACGCAAAGAGTTGATCGAAGCGCGCAATCAGGCCGATAACACTGCCTATGCAGCGGAGAAGGCCTTGAAAGAATTTGGCGATAAAGTGCCCGCGGAAATCCGCAGTGAGGTCGAAACCAAAATGGCCGAAGTGAAGGAAAAGGCCAAGAGCGAAGATGTCGCCGCCATAAAATCTGCGGCCGAAGCGCTTGGTGAAGTCATCCAGAAGATCGGTGCGGCTGTCTATCAAGGACAACCGGATGCCGCGCCGAGCGGTGAGTCCGAACCGAAATCTGATGGGCCGGATGTTGTTGAAGGCGAAGTGAAAGAATAGTTTGAAGGTTGGCAGGTTTGAATGTTAACCTGTCAACTTGAAAACATTCCAACCTGAAAACTTGAAAATGACCAATCGCGATTACTACGAAGTTCTTGGTGTCGGACGGAATGCCAGCGATGACGAACTCAAAGCTGCCTTCCGTAAATTAGCGCGCCAGCATCATCCCGACGTGAACAAAGAGCACGACGCCGAAGAGAAATTCAAAGAGCTCAACGAAGCCTATGGCGTGCTTTCGGATGCGGACAAGCGCGCCCGCTACGACCGCTTTGGACGCGAAGGCCTCGGCAACATGGGTGGCGGCTTCCACGATTACACCGCGGACTTCTCAGACATTTTCGACGAGCTATTCGGCCAATTCGGATTCTCAACCGGCCGCCGTTCGCGCCGGACCCCGAGGCGGGGACGCGATCTACAAATGTCCCTCACGCTGACGTTTGAAGAGGCGGTCTTTGGTATCGAGAAAGAGATCGAGTTCGAACGAGAAGAGACTTGTTCACACTGTAACGGTTCCGGCGCCGAGCCGGGAACAACGCCGACGCGTTGTACAACCTGCAATGGTCAAGGCGAAGTCCGCCAGGTGCGCCAAACTATTCTCGGACAAATGGTGCAAACCACAGCCTGCCCGACCTGCAATGGACGCGGCGAGGTGATCTCATCGCCGTGTCATACATGTCACGGCGGCGGGCTGGAACGCAAGCGCGTCAAGAAGAAAGTGCAGGTTCCGGCGGGCGTGGACAGCGGCACGCAGATCAGACTGGCGGGGGAGGGCGGCCCCGGCGTCTTCGGCGGCCCGAGCGGAAGCCTATTCCTGGTGTTGAACGTCCAGCCGCATAAGTTCTTCAAGCGCCGCGAGAATGACATTCTATTGAATCTGGATGTCAATGTCGCGCAGGCCACGCTTGGTGCGGAAGTCGATGTCCCAACTTTGGATGGCTTGGAAAAACTCAAGATCCATGCTGGGACTCAGCCTGGAAAAGTTCTTCATCTCAAGGGCAAAGGCGTACCTCATTTGCGACGCGGCGGACGCGGCGACCAACTAGTGATCGTCAATGTCGAAATCCCGTCCAAGCTGACGAAGGAACAGCGCGAATTATTTATGAAACTGGCCGAATCGCTCGGCACGAATGTCAAACCAACGGAAAAGGGATTCTTGGACTGGATCAATGAAGCGTTAGGTGGGTAATACCTGTAATCAGTTGTCAATGATCAGTGGGCGGACGCAAGTCCACCTTTTGTTTTATAATTTCATCCATTATGTCCGAACACACGCATTCCCATTTTGGTGATATTGCCAAACATACGGGTTCGCGGCTGGCACTTTCGCTTGCGCTGACCGCCATCTTTGTCATCATCGAAGCGGGAGCGGGACTCTTTGCCAACAGCCTCGCTCTACTCACAGATGCTGCGCATAATTTCACGGACGTGATCGCGCTTGGTTTAAGCTGGTATGCGGTGCGCCTGACGACCCAGCCATCCAATTCGCAAAAGACCTATGGCTATCACCGCGCCGGAATTTTGGTGGCGTTGATCAATTCGACCACGCTCGTGATTATTTCGCTCGGAATTTTTTACGAAGCTTATTCGCGTTTTACCAATCCCCCGGAAGTCAATTCAGAAGTATTGATCGGCGTTGGCGTTGCGGCTTTTATTATTAATCTAGTCACGGCCTTGATGGTCAAAGATGGAAGCGACCATGATCTGAACATGCGCTCGGCCTTTGTCCATTTGATGGGGGATGTCGTGTCCACAATTGGCGCAGTGATTGCAGGTGTCATCATCTATTTCACGCACGCAAATTGGCTCGATCCATTTGTCAGCGTTCTGATCGGACTCTTGATCTTGTGGAATGCGTGGGGCATCCTGCGCGAGACGGTGGATATTCTGCTCGAGTCCACGCCGCGTGACGTGGACATGAAAGCCATGGTGGACGAAATGATGCAAGTTAAAGGTGTGATTGGAATTCACGATCTGCATGTGTGGAGCATCACACAGGGACTGAGGACGATGTCAGCGCATATTTTGACGGATGATATTTCCGTCAGCGCGGGGGCGGAGATACAGAGCAGGGTAAATGAATTGGTGGCCCATCGTTACAATATTTCACATGCAACTTTACAACTCGAATGTGTGGGCTGCGACCCCGATGGTTTGTACTGCGATATCAACGGCGTTGTACACCGGCATGAACATGCTTGATTGAAATGGCGGACTTGTATCCGCCATTATGTTTATGAAATATACAAAAGGAGAATGTCATGATATGGATTACCCGCTCGCACGTCCACGTTGATCGTGTTGCGTGTCCGTGGCTTATTACCCGCTTCATCGATAGCGAAGCGGAATTTTTATTTGTGCCGAAGAACCAGATCGAGAAAGTTGCCAAGGAAACAGGCGCAATTCCATTTGATACGCCGGGAGTTGAACTTGGTCATGGTTCGGATGGACGCTGTTCATTTGAATCCATCATTTTGAAGTACGACTTGAAAGATCCGGGTTTGCTGCGATTGGCAAAAATCGTTCATGCCGCGGACGTCAGCGAAGATATCGACAAAGATCCGCTGGCGCGCGGACTGGAAGCGGTTGCCAGCGGCTTCAGTTTGCGCTTCCCCGACGACTTGGAAAACCTTGAGCATCAGTTTGAAGTCTACGATGCGTTATATGCGTGGTGCCGGTTGAACGTGGCAGGAAAATAATTTTATAAAATCATGGACATCAAAATTCTCTTCACCACGCGTATTGTCCGTTTATTTTGTTATGGATTTCTGTCAGTCATCCTTGCGCTTTATCTTGTGCAGGTTGGATTAACTGAACAGCAAGTTGGTTTGCTCTTTACGTTGACGCTGGCCGGTGACGCCGGAATCTCTCTCTGGCTGACAACGTCCGCGGATCGGTTCGGCAGGCGGCGCACGCTGCTGATTGGCGCGCTGTTGATGCTGGGCGCGGGACTCGTGTTCATCTTTACCAATAACATTGTGTTGTTGATGGCTGCTGCCATCATCGGTGTGATCAGTCCGAGCGGAAATGAGATCGGGCCGTTTCTGTCTGTCGAGCAGGCAGGGCTGACGCAAATTATTCCCAACGAAAAGCGGACGCATGTTTTCGCCTGGTACAACCTGGCGGGTTCGTTCGCCACGGCCACGGGCGCTCTGTCCGGTGGGTGGCTGGCGCAAATTCTGCAGAGCCGCGGCTGGTCTGCGTTGGACGCGTATAAAGTTGTGTTGGGCGGTTATGCCCTCGGCGGCTTGGTTTTGATGATATTATTTTTAACGGTATCGTCGGCGGTCGAAGTGAAGGAAAAAATTTCAGCCGAGACAAAAGTTGTTTTGGGCCTCCACCGTTCGAGGTCCGTGGTGGTGCGTTTGTCTGCGTTGTTCGCGTTGGATGCGTTTGCAGGCGGACTCATCGTCCAGAGTCTGATCGCGTACTGGTTCCACGTCAAGTTTGGTGTGGATAGCGGTGTGCTGGGCAGTATCTTTTTTGGCGCAAATATTCTAGCGGGGATTTCAGCTTTGGTGGCCGTGCCTCTCGCGAAGCGGTTTGGTTTGATCAACACGATGGTCTTCACACATATCCCGTCGAATCTTTTGCTGATGCTTGTGCCGCTCATGCCTAATCTGCCGCTGGCGATTGGAGTTTTGCTGGCGCGCTTTAGCATTTCGCAGATGGATGTACCGACGCGGCAATCGTACACGATGGCAGTCGTTTCGCCGGACGAACGGTCGGCGGCGGCTGGCGTGACGGGCATCGCGCGTTCCATTGGCGCGTCGCTCTCGCCCGCGCTGACAGGAATTTTTATGGCAAGTACGGCTCTGTTCAGCGTTCCATTTTTTCTATGCGGCGGCTTGAAAATCGTTTATGATCTGGCGCTTTATAGAAGTTTTAGCACGATGAAAGCGCCTGAAGAACACAAATGAAGTTTTTGCTCATCATTTGGAAACGGCTTCCGTTTTGGTTGCAGGGGATTCTTTCGCGGATCATCCGGCCATCGTTTCAGGTTTTTGCCGCTGCTGCGATTTTCGATCAGGATCAAAAAATCCTTCTAGAAAAACTGACGTATCAGGATGTTTATTCATGGGGGTTGCCCGGCGGCAATTTGGATACTGGCGAAGAGCCGGAAGATGCAGTCGTCCGCGAAGTGAAGGAAGAAATCGGATTTGATGTTGAGGTCAAGAAATTGTTAATGGCGAAGAATGCGAATGCCGAACACATTCTCGGTTTGTTCTATTGGTGTGAAATTAAAGGCGGCCATTTCAGCCCGACTTTGGAAGTTTCAGAAATACAATATTTTGCTCTTGATGATTTGCCCGATGTGCGACCATCGGATGTTGTGTTTTTAAAACAATTATTAGAAAAGGTGGATGTTGCAAAAAAGAATTGGCTTGAAGTATCTTTGACTGTAAATGGCGAACTAGCCGAAGCCGTGGCAGATGTACTGGCGCGCTTTGCTCCGAACGGTGTGATGACCGAGCAGGGCGTGAAGTTCGTCAACGATGAAGATGAAGGCACGGCGACTGGGCCGATCACGGTGCGCGCTTATCTGCCCGTCGATGAACAACTTGAAGAGACTCGGCAAAAGTTGGAAGAGTCGCTTTATTATTTGGGGATGATCCAACCACTTCCGCCCGCGACTTTTAAAATGATCGCGGATCAAAATTGGATGGAAGCTTGGAAGCAGCACTACAAGCCGATTCCCATCGGACAGCGGCTCCTCATCATCCCGGCCTGGATCGATTCGCCGGAGCCGGAACGGATTCCGATCAAGATCGATCCGGGTATGGCGTTTGGCACAGGCACGCATCCGACCACGCAATTATGTCTTGCGTTAATGGAGAAATTCTTTGATGATAAGACTGAGGACGGTGGACCGTTGACCGTCCTCGGTCCACCGTCCTCAGTCATTGACGTCGGTTGCGGCTCTGGAATTTTATCCATTGCCGCATTGAAGTTGGGCGCAAAGCAAGCACTTGGCGTGGACAT
>JAKBYW010000071.1:0-7758 GCA_021840275.1 Chloroflexota bacterium
ATGCGTTGGCTGTGGCTTTTGCGAGAGTGGCTGCCCTGTGCCTGGCAGCGCTATTCACGTTTCCCCCAAAGCTCCATCACCGGTATAAAAATACGGCGCCGTCTTTCCCGACCAGGATGATGTCAGTCCCCGCTATCAATGGTCCATGGGCTATCCAGTCGCCTGTGTTCAGTTCACCAAGGCTTTTTCCTGTTTGATGATCTACGGCAAACAAGTGCGGATCGCCGCGGGTCACCAGGTATAGTCGGTCTTTGAAATAAACAGGCGCTTCTATGATGGGATGTTCGAAGAGCAAACTCCAACTTGGGGTACCGTCCAAATAACGGATCGAAGCCAATATCTGACCACTGGAAGCAACAACGAGTTGGTCATTCAGCACCAATGGAGGCGCGTAAATCGCATCAGGAGTTGAAAAGCGCCAATACTCGCCACCCGTTTCAGCATCCAGTGCGTAGATGCGGCCATCACCTGAACCAAAGAAGATCCGCCCATCTGCAAAAGCGGGAACACTTTCAACTGCCCCCTGGGTGAGAATGCCGTAAGTCCATATCCGTTCACCGGTGGAAGCGCTAAGCCCATACAGACGCCCATCATTCGAACCGACATACACGGCCTGCTCATTCACCAACGGACTGACGTGCAAAGCATCACCGATCACTGCTTTCCATAATAATTTCAAGTTGACGCGATTGATGGCGTAAAGCGATCCATCGTTGGATGGGCAAAAGGCAATATCAGGCGTAAGGGCTGGGGCGGCATAGACCGCTCCGTTGGTGAGAAACCGGCCCAGGGTCTGACCTGATGCGGCGTCATACACAAAAATTGATCCATCTTCGGCGCCCACCCAAACCTGGTCCGCATCGGCGGCGGGCGGCGAGACCAGAGCAACAGGCGTCTCAATATTCCACAGTACCTGACCCGAGGCTTGCTTAAGCGCCATCAAGCGACCGCCCTCGTATATAACGAAGATCCTGCCCGAAGCAACAGCCGCGCCAACTGGTTCAGAGCTTATGCCGCTGACAATCCATGCCAGGTTCAGGGACAACCCATCCTGGGGCTGGGTTGTCAATTTTGCCAGGGCGTTTTTTATCGAGGCGTCATCAGGCTTCTTGGTGGCTGCCCGGTTTAGGGTCTGAGCCGCTGATCGGTCCCGCCCCTGGGCGGCGAGGGCCAGCCCCAAGCCGTTTAGCAGATCAGGGTTATCCGGGTCGGATATCAGCGCCTGACGATAAGTTAGAACGGCCTCTGCCAGGCGGCCCTCGGCCATGAACTGGTCTGCCTGACTCTTATACCGGGCAGATTCTCCCAAGCCCGAACAGCCCGCCAGTACGAAACATGCGAGCACAATGTAACTAAATGGACGGACTGAACTTAGGCGAGACATTTGATTGCTCCCCAAAAGGCTTATTGACGATAGCACGGAGAAAATAGTACGCCATCTATTGGCGGGGCGGATTTGCAAGACTACTCGTACTTGATATTATGGCACAAAACTTTGCGAATCGCACAAGCTTTATGTAGGACGAATCCCCACTGCTGGCGGACACAATTTCTTCGCCGTGGACTTGTCCCCATTGGCGTGTTATAGAAAAGTCCCTCGTTCTGTTGAGAGCGAGGGACTTTTATTTTGCAGCGACTTCGTTACGCTATGCGTGTTCGACGCGCGGTTTGGCAATGTTGACTTTGAGCGCGTTCCCGGCCAGGGAATAGGCGTTGTACATACTGATCGCCTTATCTGCATCCGCTTGCGCGGACATGGACACAAAGGCGAAGCCTTTCGACTGGCCAGTGCCCTTGTCTTTGACGAGTTCAACCGAGGTGACTGCCCCGGCTTGTGCGAAGAGGGTCTTGATCTCATCCTCAGTGGTTGACTTGGCCAGGTTTCCAACATAAATTCTTATATCCATTTTTTACTGCTTTCTCCGGCACGGCCGGAAATAGAAATGACCGCAACCCCCATAAAAGGGTCGACGGTCAAGGTAGGACACGGATCCAATTATTATTAACTACATCAATAGTCTAACACACATTCGCCTGCCAGACGCGGGAGTTGGATTTTATGGGGATTGGTTTGGTGATGGCCAATCTAACTTTCTTTACTGTCATAAATACTCATCCGATTGAGCCGATTCGTACAAGATGAACATCGCTCAGTTATTGCCCTAAAAACTGGCACCATTGGTTATTTTTTTAATCGCTTCTTAGCCCAACTCATAAAGCCGGGCTGAACATAATCCTGAATTCACCATACTCACCGCGAATGCCGCAGATCTGACCATCACCGGTGATGTCTCCCGTCGTTTGCTGCGAAGAACGGGTGGCTGATACAGAAGCAGGATTGAAGAAAAGGGCGGCAAGAAGTGCCAATACAGCCAAACCTCCAAGATTGCGGGCTCGTGTCATTCTTCCTCCTTGGAAATATTGCAACCAAAAACAGTCAGATTCGGACATCCCAATTCTAGAACCATTATCTCAAGAACGAGAAGCGTGGCTCCCATGCTCGCTGCGGGAGGGCAGGGAACCGTCCTTCGAGACAGATGCTTATCGCACTTCAAATTCCAGCGTGCGATCCAGCAAGTCGTTCAAGTACAGGTCAACTTTATATTTCCTCGTTGGCTAGAGCTGGTTGTTTCTCATGTTGAACAGGGTGAACTGCTTTTGATGTAAAGAGACTGACCCCCGATCTCTCGATCTGGAGGCCAGTCGGCAATTACAGCCGGGGAGGAATCAACCAGGCGGATAAGGTGGATTAACCGGCCGCCGCATTTTCCGGATGACAATAATAATCCCGACCACAACAACAACGCTCAAGAACAGACAAAGACAGAGGGTGACCAACCCCATCAGAAACAGGGTGGTGGGTGAAGGAGTGTCAGGTTCGGCAGTCGGCTGGGGCTGGACGGTCGCCGCCGGTTCCGGAGACTGCCACCAGGCATTGATGTCGCTAGTGGCGAACGGAATTGGATCTCCAATCTCATAACCTGTCAGGACGATGACGGCCATCCCGGCCGGCACATCCACCTCGGACCCCGTCACCGGTTCACGCACATGGGCGGTATCGGCCAGCACCAGCACCCCGGTCACACCGTTGAAGCCGATATCTACCACAAACTCGGTATTATCGCTAACGGTAATCTCCGCCGACGGTGTGACAATGACCCGCGAAGAAAGCATGGATGCCAATGTGACGGTGATCGGAGTGACACCGGTTTCCCCGACGCGGATCACTCCCAATTCCACCTGGTCCCCGCCCGAATGCTGGTCGATCAACACCGCCAGCGTGTTTTTAGAGTCATCCAGGGATGTACCCGATACGCTGACGATCTGGTCGTCAACAGCCAATCCGGCCTCATCGGCAGGTGAGCCTCGCTGGACCATCTTAACATAAGCCCTGTCGGTGGAATCCAATACCTTCACACCCAGGTAGGGCGGATCCCCGGCATTCTGCAATCCTCCTTGGGGTACAAAAGACAATGAGGCAAGCTCCACTCCGTTCCCAGGGAGCGGGGCGTAAATAAAGTCGCCACCGCCATTGATCGTGCCGCGAACGCTGGAGTGTTCTGAGGAAGCTAAAGCCTGCTGCGGGAAGTACCCAGAGAAATCCGGCATCCAAATAGTCGTGTGGGAAAGACAATCGCCGTTCCCACATTGGGTCGACTCTTTCATATATTGGCGCTGCTTGAGCCATTCCGGGATGGTGTAATACTGGTAATTCCCCTTCCCTGTGATCGCATCCATAGCGTTATCCCCCTTCGCCGCCACAAACGCCTGTACCGCTGGACTGGTCCATAAAATCTGGGCGTTTTGCAGCAACCCGAATTCGTTGTTCATCTGCAGCACTGATTGCAATTCAACCGGGAGGGCTTTTTGGATGCCCTGGTTGTCGATCGCATAATAAACCCCTTTTTCATCCCGGGCGATGATGGCATCTTCCTGATTCGTGATGTCCGCGATCGCCGCAATAAGTTCCGGCCAGGATTTGACAACGACCGAAGAGGGGCCTTCCAACAGGTCCGTCATCCCATCAACTTCGGTAGGCGTTTCGGTGGGGAAGGATGCCAGTGTGGGGATGGGGGTCTTTGTGGGAACGGACGCCTTTGTGGGCATGGACGAGGCCAGCCCGGCCTGGAAGTCCTGCGCTGAATAGGTAACAGACCACGAGAAATCCTGTTTTACAAACCATCCATCGCCGGTGCCATCGGCTCTCAGGTTCCCTTCCCAGGGAGCGCCTACCATGCTCCGGGTCCCAGGTCGGCAATTTGAACATTGATCAGTATTAATCGTATATGTATCCGTCACCTCTCCAGTTGCCACAGTACCACGCACAACACCCCCATCCCCGCCATCGAAAGTCCCGGTCAATGTTACCTGTATTGTCTCCTCACCGACTTTTCCTGAATTGCCGTAGAGAGGACAGAGGGATTGTAATGACCCGCTCACCGGCCCGCCGGCCGGGTTGAACGTAATACTGAATGTTCCACACTGACTATAGCCATCCGTGTATTGACCATTGCCAGTGATATATCTCGTCGTTTGCTGCCAAGATTGGTCAGCTGAGGCGGCACCAGGAATCGCAAAGGATACAACAACGAACAAAAATACAACCAGCAGATTAACAAAACGGGATGGTTTCATTGTTTTCTCCTCACGACGACCAGGATTTGTAATTTGTGCGCATTAATTTTAGCCTTTTGTGCTTGGATATTTATTCAAGCGCTATGCAAGATTCCGAAGGTTTTGGTTACTTGATCGAGGGCAACAGTAGCCCGATCAACTCCTCAAACGCGGACCTGATGCACATTATCAACGACGCGTCCACTTCGCCCGCCTCGCCGTTATCTATAGTTTACCGAACGCTATACCTTTATATGTCCAGCCGCAGGCAGTGACCGCATCCTGGATCGGTTTCTTGAGTTCGTTGGTGTTGAACTTGTATTTATAGACCTGACCCGGAGCCAGGTTTTCGGTAAAGGCGTACCCTGTCCCGAATGAGATCGAACTCTTTTGGCCTTTGAAGAAACTGGCTTCGAACGAGAGACTGGGAACGCCAGCTCTCCACGAAACGGTGAGTTCCTGATCCATGGCGCGCACTTCACGCCGCGCCGGGTCTAATTTCATGTGGATGCGGAATACCTTTGTGAGATTGGCTTTGGCAAAGACCTCATACCAGCGCGCATCCACGATCTTCCATTCGGCGATCAAGTCCACGTTTTGCGATCTACCGTCAACGATCTGATAGGGCGCACTCGGACGGTTGAGCGCCATGATGCGGTCATAGATCGTCTGTGATGACGCGTCCATTGTGACGGGCGCTGGTTGTGCGATTGGCGCCGCGGTTGGCGGCGGTGGAGGCGTCTGCTGATAAACGGGAGCAGGCATCAGCGTCGCAGTCGGAGGCGGGACCGCTGCGGACATCACGTAAGGCGTTACCGCATTAGTTTTCCTTCGCAGTGTCAGGAAACCGATCGCTATAGGGATTGCAATAAGAAGCAGTGAAACGCAAATCATGGTGACGCCGAGAATTGGAAAGTTTTGCTCGTTCACTCCTCCGCCCGGCGCGCCTGCCGCAAACCAGATGCCTCCCAAACAAGCGACAATTCCGGGCAGGCCGCAAAACAAGGCCGACGCAATCGTTGCAATGATCCCACCGGTTTTATTGTTCATTGTCTCTCCTCATTATTAGGCTATTATGATTGTATAGCCGAAGAATGACAGACACAAGAGGCAACTTGCGATTGGGGCTCGACGGGTGGGATTAATAGCAGATCCTGAGAGTTTCAAACACAGCCCGCCAACCTTCCGATGGATGCTCAACATGTTGGAGAAGGCCGATAAGCACGAACTCGAATGGCATGTCATCCAGTCTGCGCTGGAGTTGGAATTTCCGCCTGAAGAGGCCGAGAATCAGGTTGAGATTGTTGTTAACTGGGGGCGCTATGCCGAGATCCTGGCCTATGACGACGACAAGGCGGGCATCTATTTGGAAGCGGCCCCGGTTGCGAAATAAGGTGTAAAATTTAGATAAGGATTCTTACGTCGAAAGAGGTGCTTGTTTATGGACGATCAGAAGCTTCGAAAATTACTAGAACAACTGCATGGCGAACTCGAACACACGCAAAGCGTGGACGATAAAGGCCGCGCACTTTTAAGAGATCTGGATGCAGATATTCGTGGCCTCTTGAATCGCTCCAAAGGCGGTGCCCTGCAGGTGCAACCCCCAATGGTAGGACTTTTGGAAGATACCATCGACCATTTCGAGATCACGCATCCCACCTTGACCATGGCCTTGTCCGAGTTGCTGACAGCTTTGAACAACGCTGGAATTTAAGCCAGTTGCATCAACCAATAGAAAACGCGGACGATTTTTTCGTCCGCGTTTTCTTCACCTTATTACTTGCAGGAGCATGCATGTCTAAACTTATCCCAGCTGCCGAGCGGATCGTCCGTGCTCGTGCCTTGATCCAACAAGCTCGCGGCCTGCCCGTTCCAACAGAGAATGGCCGAAATGATTTTTCCTACATCGCACAGGTCAAGACTTTTTTACAGCAAGCGCGTGACCTGGTCAAGTTTATCCGGCTGACCCCAAGCGCGACAGCCGAGATCAAGGAAGAGGTCAACAAAATTTATCAAGAGGCCGACCAAGCCGATAAGGATATATTGCATGGTAATAATTAAGATCTCGGAGCTCTTCTTAATTTCTTTCTGTATTATTTCTCCGTGATCGTGACGCTTTCCATTGTATCGCCGGGGAAGGCGGGATTCTGGCTGGGGTCGCGGCGGGTGATGCTATTGACTACGTCCATGCCGCTGATAACCTGTCCGAAGATGGTGTAATCGCTTTCCGACAAACCATACGGCCCAAACATAATGAAGAACTGACTGCCGTTTGTGTTTGGCCCGGCGTTTGCCATGGCAACTACACCGGGCTTGTCAAATGCCAGATCGTTTTTCTCGTTGACGAATTCATAGCCTGGGCCACCGCCGCCGGTTCCGGTTGGGTCGCCGCCCTGCGCCATGAAGCCGTCCAGGACACGGTGAAATGTCGTGCCATTGTAAAAACCATCGCGCGCCAGAAACACAAAGCTGTTGACAGTTCTGGGAGCCTTGTCTGGGTAAAGCTGGATGACGAACTCGCCGCCTTTTGCCATTTTGACGGTCGCAAAATATTGCTTGTTTACATTGATCGTCATCGGCGGCTCGGATGCATATTGCTTGGGTGTCGCTTGCGGGCCTGGCGTTGTAACCTGTTGAGCTTGTGGCGTAATATTGAATGCTCCCAATGTTGGGATCGCCGCCGTTGTTGAATTACGATTTGAAAAAAACATCCAAATGGCAACTACCGCGATCAGGATGATGACGCCGATACCTGTGATTTGAATGCCATCCAGCCCGCCTTTGTTTTTCTGTTGACTCTTCCTTTTTGCTGCGGATTTCTTTGCCATGTGATTTTCTCCTTGAAAATATGGAAACTATTTTATCTGAATCTTTGTTCGGCAAAACCAGACCTCGGAGGTTTGCAAAACCTCCGAGGTCTAATTGACTCCCGTGTAATGATTCTTACTTTGTAAAATACTCTTTCATTGGTTTGAAATAAAAATCTTCCCAGCCCTGCTTGTATCCGTCAGCCTGGCCTTCGGGGATCTCGCTATGAATTAGTGTGATCTTTGTCCCGCCTTCGACGGCTTCCAATAAAAGTTCTACGCGCGAATCTGCGCTTTCTTCGGGGAACTCGGTCGTGCGCCAGGCTTGCACGATGCG
>JAKBYW010000072.1:0-7745 GCA_021840275.1 Chloroflexota bacterium
AAAGACCCTTTCGGCTGCGAAGTTCGTAATAAGCATCGGTGTATTTTTCGATCTTCGCGAAATCGTTTGGATCAACGACCTGCGGTTTATATTCCAACGAAAGCGCTTTGAGTTGCTCATCAATCACGCTCTTGCGACCGATCAGAACTGGCGTGCCGATACCTTCCTCCGCGATCTGGTACGCAGCGCGGATGACCTTCTGCTCTTCCCCTTCGGCGAAGGCAATACGTTTCTCGCCGCGGCTGGCGCGTGCCTTGTTCATGATGAAGTAACGCACCTGTTCGCCTTTTCCAAGACGGAAGGCCAACTGCTCGCGGTATTCATCAATGTCGATCGTTTTTCGGGCCACGCCGGTCTTCATTGCCATCTCAGCCACGGCTGGCGATTCCCACAACAACACACGCGGATCAAGCGCCTTGGGAATAATATATTCGCGTCCGAACTTTAGATTTTCCAGACCATAAGCGCGCAAAACGGAATCGGGAACGTCTTCTTTGGTCAGCGCAGCGAGGGCTTTGGATGCTGCGAACTTCATATCTTCGTTGATCGCTTTTGCACGCACATCCAGCGCACCGCGGAAGATGAACGGGAAGCCCAGCACGTTGTTGATCTGGTTCATGTAATCCGAGCGGCCTGTGGCGATGATCACATCCTTGCGGGCCTCCTTAGCCAGGTCGGGATTAATCTCAGGATCGGGATTCGCCATCGCAAATACAATCGGATCTTTCGCCATGGACTTGACCATCTCAGGCGTCATTACATTCGCGACCGAGAGGCCATAAAACACGTCCGCGCCGCGCACTGCATCGGCGAGGGTGCGCGCATCCGTGTCGACCAGGAAGCGCTCCTTATATTTATTGATGCCTTCGGTTCGACCTTTATAGACCACACCCCTGCTGTCGCAGAGCATGATGTTTTCGCGCTTCACACCCCAGCGGATAGCAAGTTCCGCGCAGGAAATAGCCGAAGCGCCTGCGCCTGAAATCACGACCCTAATTTCGCTGTGCTTCTTGCCGACGATTTCGAGGGCGTTAGCCAGTCCTGCCGATGAGATGATGGCGGTGCCATGCTGGTCATCGTGGAAGACAGGGATGTCGAGCATCTTCTTGAGTTCTTCTTCGATGTAAAAACATTCGGGTGCTTTGATGTCTTCGAGGTTGATTCCGCCGAAGGTCGGTGAGATCGCCGCCACTACCTTGATGATTTCATCCGGGTCGTGGCTATTCACTTCAATATCAAACACATCCACATCGGCAAATTTCTTGAAGAGCACACCCTTGCCTTCCATTACGGGCTTGCCAGCCAGCGCGCCGCGATCACCAAGACCAAGAATGGCGGTGCCATTGCTGACCACCGCCACAAGATTACCCTTCGAAGTGTACTCGTAGGCCAGTTCGGGATCCTTCTCGATCTCCAATACTGGCACGGCGACACCCGGCGTATACGCCAGGCTCAAATCGCGCTGGGTATCCATGGGTTTGGTCGGCACAACCGCAATCTTGCCGGGTTTGCCTTTCAATCGATGATATTCAAGTGCATCTTCACGCGTAATTGCAGCCATAGGGCCTCCTTATGAGATGAATCAATCAGCATTATGAATTATGGCACGACATTAGAGTTTCAACCAGTAGCATTTGTCACGTTTAGGACAGCCGGTCTAATGATGTTACCCCGCTATACTATAAAAGGTGTGAGCTTTAATACAGTCGGTTGTTTGAAGTCGATAAGATCCATAGGCTTTCCACTGAAAGATTTACCATACGGTATATGAGAGCATAGTAGATAGACTAATGGTAAACATAATCGAGCAGTTTATCCATTTCCTAATAACTCATCATAGTGGATGCGCAAACAGTTCACTTTTCAAGTTCGATTGGCCTTATAAATTTGAGCAAGCAAAAACACTGGTGATATAATCCGGCAACTCAATCAACCCACATAAATCTTCGCCCAAGCATAAAGCACGGGGAACCCAGCGACATCTGGGGTGAACCCGGGTTAACCCTGGTAGGGTCGCTTTTGGAACCCAAACCCGTCAGCTAACCCCGTCAGCGTGCCAGCCTTTTGAATAATTCGCTTCAATGGGCTTTTACTTTTTTCAAGGATAAATTTTATGCCCGCTCTCTTTCAAAAAATCTTCAAGACTGGCATCGTCACCGAACCGCTTGGCCCTGACGAAGCCGAAGTAGTGCAACTTGTCCAGCAGATTGACGCAAAAACGAAGCGGCTCCTGGGACGCGCTCTCGCCATCCGCGAAGTTGACGCGGGTTCATGCAACGGCTGTGAGATCGAGATCACGGGTTTGTCCAGCCCAGTCTACGACAGCGAACGCTTCGGGATTCACTTCGTTGCCTCGCCGCGCCATGCAGATATGTTACTGGTCACAGGACCCGTGACGCGTAACATGGAGATACCGCTCCGCAAAACTTACGAAGCCACGCCCGACCCCAAACTGGTGGTGGCGGTCGGCGATTGCGCCCAGGACTGCGGCGTGTTCAAAGGCAGTTACGCCGTCGCTGGCAGTGTGGACAAGTTCGTCCCTGTGGATGTGTTCGTCCCTGGTTGTCCGCCCGAACCCGCCGACATCCTGCGCGGCATCCTTGCGGTTTTAGATCGCATGCCCAAAAAGTAAAACCTTTCAACCTTCAACCTTCAACCTTCAAACCTTCAAACTCTCTCATGCAAACACTCTTTCTTATAATGGTTTCAGCCTACCTCCTCGGCGCGTTTGTTGCGCTATTGGGCGGCAAAGGCAATCTTGGGCGCGGACTGGTCGCGCTGGCGGCAGTCGTTGGCGCGGGCGCGGGATTCGCGCTCGGCGTCAGCGTCATTTTGTCGGGCACATCGTTCACGCTTTCCATCCCCGAACTTCTGCCGATTGCGGGCGGATTCGCCCTGCGTCTCGACGGGCTGGGCGCGTTCTTCCTCATCACCATTGGACTGGTGGGCGTGTCCGCGGCCATTTACGGTTTCGGCTATTCGGCGGTGTATGAAGACGGGCGCGCCTCCCTGCGACTGCTGGGTGTGGCGCTCAACCTATTCCTGCTCACGATGAGCCTGGTGACGCTGGCGGATAACGTCCTTACCTTCCTGCTGATGTGGGAAGGCATGTCGCTGACCTCGTACTTCCTCGTCATCACCGAATCGAATGAGGAAGACACGATCAACGCAGGCGTGTGGTACGCGGCGATGACTCACGCGGGACTCGCTCTTCTGCTGGCCGCCTTCATTTTACTGATGAACGGCGGTTTGGGCGCGTTCACGGATTTGCGCGCGGGGGCGGCTTCGCTTCCTGCGACGACGCGCAACATGATCTTCCTGCTGGCTTTCCTCGGCTTTGGCTCGAAGGCGGGCATCGTGCCGCTGCATATCTGGCTGCCGCGCGCCCATCCCGCCGCGCCGAGTCACGTTTCGGCGCTGATGTCTGGGGTGATGATCAAGATGGGCATCTACGGCATTTTGCGCATCGCGCTGGATTTGCTCGGCGGTGGTCCCGTGTGGTGGGGCGGCTTGGTTCTCGCCGTTGGCGCGGTTTCGGCTCTGCTCGGCGTCTTGTACGCGCTGATGGAACACGATCTCAAACGCCTGCTGGCCTATCACTCGGTTGAGAATATCGGCATTATTTTGATTGGCATCGGCGCCGGGCTGGTCTTCTACAGTTACGGCTTGATGACGCTGGCCGCGCTTGGTTTCATCAGCGGGCTGTATCACACGATTAATCACGCCAGTTTCAAAGGCTTGTTATTCCTCGGCGCGGGTTCGGTACTCCATACGACTCACACCCGCAACATGGAGGAGATGGGCGGACTCATCAAACGAATGCCCTGGACAGCGCTTTTCTTTTTGATTGGCTCCGCTGCCATCTCGGCCTTGCCGCCGCTGAATGGATTTGCCTCAGAATGGCTGGTATTTCAAGCCCTGCTTGGCGGATTCAACATCCCCACGCCCGAAGTAGCGGTGTTGATGCCCGTCGCGGTCGGGATGCTGGCGCTGACCAGCGGTCTCGCGGCGGCGTGCTTTGTCAAAGCCTTTGGCATTACCTTTCTCGCCTTGCCGCGTTCGCACAAAGCCGAACACGCTCACGAGTCGCCGCTCTCCATGCGGATTGGCATGGGCATCCTCGCGCTGGCTTGCATAGGGCTGGGACTCGCCCCCTTTGTGGTCGTGCCAACTATCGGCGGAGTCCTGAACGGACTCGGTGGTTTACCCGATACGCGTCAGGTATTCACGTTAAATCTATCGGTGCAGACTCCTTCCGCCTTTGGGCAAATGTCCCCTACACTGGTGGGGCTTGGTCTGCTGATTCTGCTCGCGCTCATCCCGCTGACGATGTGGATTCTGCGCGTCAACCGCAAATTGCGCGTGAGCGACTCATGGGGCTGTGGTCGCGTCGGACAAACCTCGCGCATGGAATATACCGCCACGTCGTTTGCCGAGCCGTTGCGCCGCGTCTTCGCCGAACTCTATCGCCCGACCAAAGAACTGACGGTTGACTTCCACCCCGACTCGAAATACTTCGTGCAGTCCATCGAATACAAAAGCGAGATCACACCGCTGTTCGAGCGTTTGCTGTACGACCCGTTCCTGCGGCTGGTGCAATTTGCGGCGCGCCAGGTGCGGCGCTTGCAGGCTGGTTCGCTCCATTTGTATCTGATGTATATCATGGTGGTTTTGATTATTTTACTTTTGGCCGCGAGATGGTTTTAAATGTCATTGCGAGGAGGGCGTTCTTCCCAACAAGGCACGTGTACCCGCAGCGTAGCGGAGTGGTAATCTCCGATTTAATGGTGGAATCTCCTCAATGAGATTTATCCTTTAAACGGAAGATTGCCTCAGGACAAACACCCTCGCAATGACAAAAATGGAGACTCTACTATGACTGGTTATCTTCTCGAATTTTCCCAAGCCTTACTCGCCCTGCTCCTCGCGCCAGGTCTGGCGGGTTTTGTGCGCTGGGTGAAAGCCCGCCTGCAAAATCGGCGCGGCGCGCCCATCGGACAGCCCTACTTTGAACTCGCCAAGTTATTCAACAAAGACGTGGTCATTTCGAACAACGCCTCGTGGTTGTTCCACGTTGCGCCCTATATTGTCTTTGCCAGCGTACTGGCGGTGACGTTCCTCATTCCACTGATTGCCGCGCCGCTGCCCTTCGACAACATCGGCGACCTGCTGGTCGTTGTCTACCTGCTCCTGCTGGGGACTTTCTTCCTCGCTCTCGCGGGACTTGATCCTGGCACCGCTTTCGGTGGGATGGGTGCCAGCCGAGAGATGACCGTCGCCGCCATCGCCGAGCCGACGATTGCCCTGTCCATTTTTAGTTTGGCTTTGGGCGCAGGATCCACCAATCTCAGCCACATTGTTATCGCCACATTGACAAAGCCTGGTGTGGCGCTCAGCCCTGGTCACCTGCTGGCTTTCGCCGCGCTCTTCATCGTCTCGCTGGCTGAGACAGGTCGCCTGCCCGTGGACAATCCATCCACACATTTGGAATTGACCATGATCCACGAAGCGATGATCCTGGAATATTCAGGCCGCTATCTGGCGCTGATTGAGTGGGCCTCATGGCTGAAACTGACCATCTTCTTCTCCCTGTTGGCGAATTTGTTCATCCCCTGGGGACTTGCGCTGACGCTCGCCCCTGCGGCGTTGGCGATTGCTGTCGTGACTTTGATTCTCAAACTTGCGATATTGGGTGTGGTTGTAGCGGTAGTCGAAACGCGCATCGCCAAACTGCGCCTGTTCCGTGTCCCTGAACTGCTGGGCATGTCGTTTGTGCTGGCCTTGCTGGCGGTCACATCTTCATTCCTGCTGAAGTAATTATAGACCTCCGAGTTCTTTAAGAACTCGGAGGTCTGGAAGATAAATTATGGATAATCTTTTTTCTCAACTCTCCACACTTGGCTCCAGCTTAATCCTGCTGTTCGGCATTACGTTGCTATGGCGCAAAAGTTTGCACGCTTACACGGACGCCTTTCAATGGCAGTCCGCCGCGCTGACAGTGGTGTTTGTCATCATTGCCTACTTCGGCCGCGACCCCGAATTGTATGTTGTCGCCGTTTTCCTCTTCATTCTCAAAGTTCTCATTCTGCCGCGCTATCTGGAGCGCATGGGAAAACGCTTCGGCGACCAGCGCGAGTCGCAACCTTACGTCAACGTGGTCACCTCGCTCATGCTGTCAGGGTTGCTCGTCCTGCTGGCTTACGTTGTCACCCGTCCGCTGGTCTTGGTCAGCGACTTGCCCACGCGCGGCGGATTGCCGCTGGCGATGGGACTTATCTTCGTTGGGCTGTTCGTTGTCGTCACACGCAAAAAGGCGATGACGCAAATCGTTGGCTTTCTAGTGATGGAAAACGGCATTGCCCTGCTGGCAGCGCTCGCCACTTTCGGCATTCCGCTCATCGTTGAGTTGGGTGTCTTCCTCGATGTACTGATGGGTTTTCTCGTAATGCAGGTTTTTGTCTATCACATTCACAGCACATTTGAATCCATTGACGTGGACCAGATGAACGAACTCAAACACTAAGAGCCCAATGGCTCCCGTCGCCGTCCTCGGCGGCGGGGACGCCGCCTTGAGCATGGATTAAATAATAAGAGACTCATCATGACTTTCTTTTTCCTGATTTTTCCTCCTTTACTCGCCGCATTGCTGGCAGCTTTTGTCCGCCCTTATCGCGCCTTCGTTGGCTGGATCGGGGCGTGGTTTTCGCTCATCTCACTCGGTGCGGCATTTGTCTTTGCAACGCAAGTCATCAACGGACAGACCCCAACTTGGGGATTTGCGTTTGAATGGCTCAACCTCAATGAAGTCTTGCGCGCCGACAGTCTCTCCGTTCTGTTGATGGTGTGCGTGACAGCCATTGCCTCGCTGGCATTATTTCTCAGTCCAGGGCTCGGGCGTCAAGTCACAAATCCGCACTGGGGCGAGTTGGCTTATGGTCCGGGCCAATTACGCCGTTACCACGTTTTTACCAACCTGTTCATCGCCGCGATGCTGATGGCAGTCTCAGCCAATAACGTCGGCGTGATGTGGATCACGATTGAGGCCACCACCGTATTTTCGGCTTTCATTATCCCGCTCAAACTCAACAAAGCCTCCATCGAAGCCTCGTGGAAATACATCATCATCTGCTCTGTCGGCATTGCGCTGGCTTTTGTCGGCACGGTGCTGGGCTACTTCGATTTCGTCTCGCTGTCGGGGCGCGCCGAGAACGCCCTCAACTGGCCGGTGCTCCTCGCGACCGCGCCCGCCCTGCATCCAGAAGTGATGCGGCTGGCATTTGTCTTCCTGCTGATCGGCTATGGGACAAAAGCCGGTATCGCGCCTATGCATACCTGGAAGCCGGATGCCTACGGCGAATCGCCCGCGCCGTTGACCGCGTTGATGTCGTCGGCTTTGTTCGCGGTGGCGATGTATGCGCTTCTGCGCTGGAAGATGGTGGCGGACGCGACATTGGGCAGCGGCTACACGGATAACCTGTTCATGATGCTCGGCTTGCTCTCGCTGGTAGTGGCTGCTTTCAGCGTGGTTCTGGCAACAGACTATAAACGCATGTTCGCCTATTCAAGCATCGAACACACGGGCTTGATGTGCTTCGGCTTTGCGCTTGGTCCGCTGGGCGCATTTGCCGCGCTGTTACATCTCGTCAATCACACCGCCGCCAAGTCGCTGATGTTCTTCCTCGTGGATAACATCGAACACAAATACAGGTCTCCGCTGATCGAAAAAACACGCGGCTTGTTGAAGA
>JAKBYW010000073.1:0-7727 GCA_021840275.1 Chloroflexota bacterium
TCGTGTTCACTGGCGCACACCCTCGTTTGAAAATCTCGAAATCCTGCCCATCATGGCGAAGGGACATCTGGTCGCTGACCTGGTCGCCATCATCGGCTCGATTGACATCGTCCTCGGAGACATTGACCGATGAGTCTCGCAAAAAAATATTCCAAGGAAGTAAAACAAATTTTGTCGAAATATCCGGCCGAGCACAAACGTTCGGCGGTCATGCCGTTGCTTTATCTGGCGCAACGCGAAGAGGGCTATGTCAACAAAACTGCCATGCAGGATATTGGCAAAATTCTCGATATGACCGAGACGGAAATCGCTTCGATTGTCGGCTTTTATACGTTATATCACGACGAGAAGGCTGGAAAGTATCGCATGCAGGTTTGCACCGATCTGCCGTGTGCGTTGCGTGGCGCTGAACAGTTCATGGATTCGTTGTGCGGCAATCTCGGCGTCAAGGTCGGTGAAACCACTCCTGATGGTGTGGTCACGCTGGAAGCCGTCACCTGCCTCGCGGCTTGCGATAAAGCGCCGATGTTCCAAATCCAAAGCCCCAATGGTCTCGAATATCACGAGAACATGACCGTGGATAAGACCATAGAGCTTGTCGAGGCGCTCAAGAAGTCTGGGACGGAGGTGAAATAATGGCTTCCGTCATTCTTCGACATCGTGAAATCCCTGATATCCACAAACTGAATGTTTATAAAAAGAACGGCGGCTTTGACGCGTTCAAGAAAGCCGTCACGAAAATGCAGCCCGCCGAAGTGACGGACGTCGTCAAGAATTCCGGCTTGCGAGGACGCGGCGGCGCGGGTTTTCCGACCGGCATGAAGTGGTCGTTCATTGATAATAAGAATTGGCCGCATTATGTCGTTGCCAACGCCGATGAATCCGAGCCGGGAACTTTCAAGGATCGCGAAATTATGGAAAGCAATCCCTTCCAGTTTTTGGAAGGCGTGGCTCTGGTTTCATTTGCGGTCGGTGCGAACGCGGCTTATGTTTATCTGCGCGGTGAGTTCTGGCAGATTGCCAAATTCCTCGATGAGAAAATCGCCGAGATGGGAGACGCTGGTTATCTTGGCGAGAAACTTTTCGGCACAGAATATTCGCTGAAAATCTATACTCACCTCGGCGCGGGCGCGTACATCTGCGGCGAGGAGACCGCCATGCTCGAATCCATCGAAGGCAAACGCGGACAGCCTCGCATTCGCCCGCCGTTCCCCGCCGTTTACGGACTTTATGGCAAGCCAACCGTCGTCAACAATGTTGAAACATTGACCAACCTGCCGCTCATTATCCAGAACGGTGCGGATTGGTATAAGTCGCTCGGCACACCCGATAGTGCGGGCGTTAAAATATTCTCACTTTCGGGTCGCGTTCGCAAACCCGGCAACTACGAATTGCCATTTGGCGCCACCTTCCGCCAGTTGATCTACGAACACGGCGGCGGGGTGCTGGAAGGACATCCGGTCAAGGCCATCATGCCTGCCGGCGCGTCTTCATCCTTTATTCTGGTGGATGACAAAGTGCTCGACACACCGATGGATTATGCCAACGTGCGCACGCTCGGCGCGGACCTCGGGTCGGCCTCCGTTATCGTGATCGACGACACCGTTTCGATTGACTGGGTCATCAATAAGACCATCCATTTCTTCAAACACGAATCGTGCGGAAAATGCACCACCTGCCGCGAAGGTACCTATTGGATGATGCACTTGATCGATGATATTCGTGATGGCAAACATTCGACGGCTACTGTGGATTTGCTTCTCAACGTCGCCAAACAAATGCAGGGTAAATGCCTGTGTCCTTTGGGCGAGTTCTCCACGATGGCAGTGGTGACCGGGATCGAAAGATTTCCACAGGATTTCAAAGTACATAATCCGTAATGCGTGATGCGTGAAACGCCTTTACGAATTACTCACTACGCATTACGTTTCCTCGGAGACTTATGACAAAACAAGTAACGTTGACGATTGATGATAAAAAAATAACCGTCCCGCAAGGGATGTTGGTTGTGGATGCGGCCAAAATAGCGGGCATTGACGTGCCCGTCTTCTGCTACCATCCCAAGATGGAACCGGTTGGTATGTGCCGTCAGTGTATGGTTGAGATTGGCCGCCCGATGATCGACCGCGCCACAGGCAAAGCCATTCTTGATGATAAAGGCCAGCCCAGACTTCAATTCATGCCCAAACTTGAAACGGCCTGCACAAATCCTGTTTCGGAGGGTATGGTTGTTCTGACGCAATCTGACAAAGCCAAAGCCGGGCAAAAGGACAATCTTGAATTTCTATTGACTTCGCACCCACTCGATTGTCCGATCTGCGATAAGGGCGGTGAATGTCCTCTCCAGAACCTGACAATGGCTCACGGTCCGGGGCAGAGCCGCTACTTGTACGATGAGAAAATGCACCTCGCCAAAAATGTCCCACTCGGCGAACTCATCTTCCTCGATCAGGAACGCTGCATCCAGTGTGCGCGTTGTATCCGTTTTCAGGATGAGATCGCGGGCGACGCGGTGATAGACTTCGATGAACGCGGCCGTTCGACCCAGATTGTCTCATCATCGGACCCTGGATTTGATTCCGTTTTTTCGGGCAACACCACTGACATCTGCCCGGTCGGCGCGTTGACCACCGCCGACTTCCGCTTTGGCGCCCGTGCGTGGGAGTTGGACGCGTCTGCTTCGATTTGTTCGCAATGCCCGGTTGGTTGCAACACAACCTTCAACACACGCCGTGAAGCCAGGGCGGATGGCAAGATCGTCATCAAACGCGTCATGCCGCGGCAGAACGAAGAAGTCAACGAAACGTGGATTTGCGATAAAGGCCGCTTTGCATATCACTATGCCGAGAGCGATGCGCGTTTGAGCAAGCCGCTTGTCCGCAAGGATGGCAAACTGGCAAAGGCTTCGTGGGACGCCGCGACCAAGGCCGCCGGTACGGCATTTGCGGAGGCCAAAAAGAATTTTGTTGTTCTGGCTTCGGGACGTTTGTCCAATGAAGATTTGTTCAACTTGAAATCGCTTGCGGATCAGGTTGGCGGCAAGGCGGTTCTTTATTCAAACATGGGTGGCGGCGATTTGACCTCGCTGGTCGGTGTCGGCGCAGGCACGAACTTTGCCGAGATGGGAAAAGGAACGACGATCGTTGTCGCGGCTTCCGATCTATATGAAGAAGCGCCGATTTGGTACTTGAGAGTCAAACAGGCCGCCGAACGCGGCGCGACGTTGATCGTTGCCAACCCGCGCGAGACCAAGCTGGAGCGATATTCGGATTTCGTTATTCGATATTCGTATGGCGACGAAGTAAAGACCGTTCAAGACTTAACTAAAAAAGGTAAAGTCGGCGATGCCTTTACGAAGGCTGACAATGCCGTGGTCCTGTTCGGAAGCGACGGGCTTGGACTCGAAGGTTCGTCCGCTTTGGCAATTGCCTGTGCTCGCGCACTGAATGACACAGAACACGTCGGCAGGCCGAACAATGGTTTGATCGGTGTGTGGCAGCGCGCCAACGATCAAGGTGCGTGGGAGATCGGTTTCCGTCCCGAAGAAAATCTTGTGGCGGCTCTCAAAGGCAAAACGGTTTATATTGTCGGCGCGGACCCGGCGGGCGATGACCCGGCTTTGGCCAAGGCTTTGAACTCCGCGAAATTTGTTGCGGTTCAGGATTTGTTTGAGACCGAGACTGCCAAACTTGCGGATGTGGTTTTTACCGCACAGGCTTACACTGAGCGCGAAGGGACCTTTACTTCGGGCGAGCGCCGTGTGCAACGCTTCTATCCGGCTGTACCGGCTTTCGGCGAGACCAAGCCTGATTACGCCATCACTTCGCAGGTCGCCAGACAGATGGGCGTTATCCTCGAGGGCACGTCGGCTTCGGTGGTTTTCGAGATTATGGCCGCTGATTTGCCGACTTTTGCGGGTTTGAATTATGCCAAGCTGGCCGAAATCAAGGAGCAGTGGCCGATCGTCGGGCGCGGCGACTTGTATTACGGTGGTACGACTTACGAGAACAAGCAAGGCCTGGGCGTGCAGTTGTCAAACGCCGCGTCACGCGGCGAAAAGGTGACCCTGCCCCGGCTTCCGAAAGTTGCGGCTCTTCGTCCAAAAGAAAATAAATTGCTGGCCGTGCCGGTCACAAAACTTTATGACCGCGGCGTGACAGTCGCGTCGGCTGAATTGCTGGATCAGCGCATCGGCGAAACGTTTGTCGCGCTGCATCCGTCTGCCGCCAAGGAATTGGAGATCGAAGCGGGCGAACGCGTGAAGTTGAGTCTGGATGGTGTCAGCAAAGAAGTGGTTGTGAAAATTGACGATACGATCCCGGCGGGTGTGGTGCTTATGCCGCGCTCGATGGGATTGCCGATCAATGAGCCGACCGAGGCAGGTTTGAAGGTTGGTAAAAAGGCCGCGGTGAGGTAGCGATGGATTACACGATGTGGATTGAATGGGCGATCAAAGGCTTTGTCTTGATCTTTGCGGTCCTGACGGGCTTTGCCTACCTGACTTTATATGAACGCCGCGCATTGGCAAAAATCCAGGTGCGCGTTGGGCCGAACCGCGCCGGGCCGCAGGGTTTGTTACAACCGGTTGCGGACGCGGTCAAGTTGATCTTCAAGGAAGAGCTCACGCCTTCGACTGCGGACAAGTTGGTCTTCTTTATTGCGCCAATCGTAACGGTGGTGCCAGCCATGATCATCGCGGCGGTTATTCCGCTTGGCACGAGTTTCATACTGCCGTTCACCAACCGTGTGATCACGCTCTATGTGGCGGATATCAATGTCGGCGTGCTGTATCTAACGGCGATTGCTTCTATCGCGGTTTACGGTATCGTGCTGGCGGGCTGGTCGTCGAACAATAAATATGCCCTGCTCGGCGGGATGCGTTCCACGGCGCAAATGATCTCCTACGAAATCGCGCTTGGGCTCAGCATTGTGGTCGCCATTATGCTGGGCAATTCCATGCGCCTGATCGACATCGTCAATCAACAGGCGGGGATGTGGTTCGTGGTCATCCAGCCGATGGGCGCGGTGATCTTTATGATCGCGGTTCTGGCGGAGGTCAACCGCGCGCCGTTCGATATGCCCGAAGCGGAGCAGGAATTGACGGCGGGTTATCACGCTGAATATTCCGGAATGAAGTTTGCGCTGTTTTTCATGGCTGAATACGAGAAGATGATCGTGGTCAGCATGATCGGGGCCACATTGTATTTCGGCGGTTATCTCGGTCCATTCGTGGATCGTTGGCCCTTGCTTGGCCCTGTCTATTTGCTGATCAAAGTTGTCTTGTTGCTGTTCGTCATGATCTGGATCCGCGCCACTTGGCCGCGCATCCGCTACGACCGTTTGATGGCGTTCGGCTGGAAGGTGCTTCTGCCGCTCTCGCTGGCGGTTGTCTTCATCACAGCGATCGGTGTTGTGATGGCAGGTCAATTGGGCGCGGTTTACATTTGGATCATCCCCATCTTGTCCATTGCGGCAGGACTCATCGCGGCTTTACTGGTGAACAAATCGCTGAGAAGGAAGGTGGCTCATGCTTAAAGAATTGGGACGCGGCCTGTGGACCACGTTCAAATCCATGATTTTCGATCCGGTGGTGACGGTTCAATATCCGGAAGAGAAGAAACCGGTTAAACCGCGCTTCCGTGGTCGGCACGTTTTGAAGCGCTACGATAACGGTTTGGAAAAGTGCATCGGATGCTCGTTATGCGCGGCGGCCTGCCCATCGGACGCGATCTTCGTCGAGGCTTCGGCCAACACCGACGAGAAACGCTTCTCGCCCGGCGAACGCTACGCGTCCACTTATGAGATCAACATGCTGCGCTGTATCTATTGTGGGTTCTGCGAAGACGCCTGTCCGACCGAGGCGATTGTGCTTGGCGATAACTACGAGTTATCCTTCACCGACCGCCGTAACGCCATTTATCCCAAAGAGATGCTACTCGAATCCGTGGCGAATGCCGCACAGACCACGCCGCAGAAAACAAGCGCTGGAGTGTTTACACGCTCGGTGCCTGAGATGAAAGATTCCACCGATTAGTGACCGCTAATCAAAAGGTTGTTTATGACCACTGACTTCATTGTGTTTTCCATTCTCGCACTTGTCGCCATCGCCACCGCCTTCGGCATGTTGCTCAGTAAAAGCGCGGTGTACTCGGCGCTCTTCCTCGTGTTGAACTTTGGCACGGTGGCGATCTTTTACATCCTGCTCAACGCGCCGTTCATTGCCATGGCGCAGGTCAGTGTATATGCGGGCGCGATCATGGTGCTGTTCCTGTTCGTCATCATGCTGCTCGGCACGGCTGTTTTGCCTGCATCGAAAGCATTGCCCTGGCAGAGACCACTGGCTTTTATCCTTGCCTTGATCCTGGCTGGGGAATCGGTTTATCTGCTCTTCGTCCGCAAAGCCGCCAGCGGGGAAATTCCGCAACCAGTGGAAACGTTTGGCAGCCCACAAGCCATCGGCAATGCCTTATTTAATCAATATCTTCTTCCGTTTGAAGTGACATCCGTTCTGTTGCTGGTTGCGATGGTCGGCGCGATTGTCCTGACGCTAAAGGAGAAAAAGCCATGATGCCCGTTACGTATTATGTCGCGCTTTCCGCTATGCTTTTCACCATCGGGGCGCTGGGTGTGCTCATCCGCCGCAACCCGCTGATCATCTTCATGTCCGTCGAGTTGATGCTCAACGCCGCCAACCTTGCGTTCGCGGCCTTCGCCCGCTCCTATCAAAATTTGAGCGGACAGATTTTCGTCTTCTTCGTCATGACCGTGGCCGCCGCTGAAGTTGCGGTGGGCCTGGCCTTGCTGGTTGCCATCTTCCGCACGAAGCACAGCATCAACATTGACGAGATGAACAGCCTCAAGGGATAACACATGACGTTCTTTTATCTCGCCCCCTGGATCGTATTTTTCCCCATCATTGGTTTGCTGGTCAACATCATCTTCGGCGGCCGGTTCAGCGAAAAAGTCATCGGAACGGTGGCCAGTTTGGCGTCCGGTTTGGCATTCGTTGTTTCGGTCCTGCTGGCCTATTCGGTGGCCCAGCATCCCGAAGCGGTCTCTGTCTTTTTGGCGCAGTGGATGCACATCGGCAATCTGCAACTCGATTGGACTTTCCGCGTTGACTCTTTGTCTACCACGATGATGCTGGTTGTCTCCGGCGTTGGGACATTGATCCACATTTACGCCATCGGTTACATGCACGAGGATGTGCGCTTCAAATCGGACCTCAAGCGGTTCCAGCGTTTCTTTGTTTTTCTCAACCTTTTCATCGCCATGATGATGATCCTTGTCAGCGGAGACTCGTACATGATGCTCTTCGTCGGCTGGGAGGGTGTGGGACTTTGTTCCTTCCTGCTGATCGGTTTCTGGTACGAGATGGATACGCTCGGACGTTCATCGTGGGCTAATTCGAATGCTGCTAAAAAGGCTTTCATTGCCAACCGCGTCGGTGACTTTGGATTTTTGATCGCGGGCTTCCTGATGTTTTGGAAGCTTGGCTCATTCCAATTCGACGCGGTTTTTGCTGCGGCTCCATCTGTTGACCCCGGCATCATCGTTGCCATCACATTATTCATGCTGGTCGGCGTGGCAGGCAAGTCGGAGCAGATCCCGCTTTACGTCTGGCTCCCTGACGCGATGGCTGGTCCGACTCCGGTCTCTGCCTTGATCCATGCCGCGACCATGGTCACGGCAGGTGTGTATCTCATCACGCGTTCGGCACCACTTTA
>JAKBYW010000074.1:0-7710 GCA_021840275.1 Chloroflexota bacterium
GATTTTGCTTCTTCACAAGAAATTGTCATTGAAAAGATGATGGTCTCTTCTTTTCTCAAGTAAAATCAATCCATGAAGGAATTCATCTACTCACGCAACGCCGTCTATGAGACCCTGCGCGCCAAATGCAGGGAAGTCTTTCGCATCCAAATTGCCGAAGGCGCCCAGGAAAAAGGCCGCCTGGACGATATTCTGCGCATGGCAAAAGAGCGCAAGATTCCCGTCGAGCGCGTGGCGCACCCGCGGCTCGATAAAGTTCATCAAAACCATCAGGGCGTGGTGGCCGAAGTCAGCGGATACGCGTACAGCGACCTGGTGGACATTCTTGAATACGCCCGTCAGAAGAGCGAACTGCCTTTCGTGCTTATCATCGACTCCCTGCAGGACCCGCAGAACTTTGGCTCGCTTCTCCGCACGGCGGAAGCGCTGGGCGTACATGGCGTGGTCATTCCACTGGCGCACGCCGTTGAAGTCACGCCCGCGGTGGTCAATGCTTCATCAGGCGCGAGCGAACATCTGCGGATCACGCAGTCCAATCTCTCGCAAGCCATCGACGCGCTGAAAGATTCGGATGTGTGGGTCGTTGGCATTGACCAGAGCGGCGAGACCATCAGTGACAAGACCGAAAAACATTTGCGCGGCGCGGTCGGGTTGGTGGTCGGCTCGGAGGGGGAAGGAATCCGCCCGCTGGTCCGCTCGAAGTGCGACATCCTGTTCAAGCTCCCGATGCGCGGGCAGGTCGAGTCGTTGAACGCGGCAGTGGCAGGTTCCGTGGCCTTATATCTGTCTTATCTCGCCCGAAACAAATAAATTATCCACCTCGCCGCACCCTATTCCACGCGGTAAAATTGGCTCATGTCTGAAACCCTGAAGATCGTCATCCCAATGGCAGGCTGGGGCACGCGCATGCGTCCTCACACCTGGAGCAAACCCAAGCCGCTGGTCGGCGTGGCCGGCAAAACCGCTCTCGACTACTTGATGGACACGTTCCAAACCCTGCCAAATCCCAAAAAGACCGAATACGTTTTTATTGTCGGCCCGTATCTGGGCGAGATGCAGATCCCGCCATTCATCGCCGAGCATTATCCCAATATCAAGGCGCATTTCGTTGTTCAGGCCGAGATGAAGGGACAATCGCACGCCCTATACCTGGCGCGGCAATATCTGACAGGCCCGATGATCATGTGCTTCTCCGACACGCTCATCGAAACGAACTTCGGATTCCTGGAGCGCGAAAAAAGCGACGCTGTGGTCTGGGTCAAAGCTGTGCCCGATCCGCGGCGCTTCGGTGTGACAGAGGTCAAGGAAGATGGTTGGGTGAAACGTCTCATCGAAAAACCGCAGACGATTGAAAATAATCTGGCGATGGTAGGATGTTATTATTTCAAGAGCAGTGAAGATTTGATGAGCGCCATCGAAGAACAAATGCAGCGCAATATACAATTGAAGAATGAATTCTTCCTGGCCGATGCAGTCAATATTTTGATCGGGCATGGGGCACTGATGCGCGTGGAAAAAGTCGAGACATGGCTGGATACGGGCACGATCGAAGCCACGCTCGAAACCAATCGACATTTATTGGAAAAGTTGCGGGTTGAAAAGTTTAAAGGTTTGAAAGTTAAGATCAATGAACCAGTGTTTATTCACGAGACGGCGGAGATCACTGATTCAGAGATCGGGCCTTACGTATCCATCGCGGAAAATTGCAGGATTTCCGGAAGCAGGATCAAAGACAGCATCGTCGAAGCAGATTGCGAGATCAAGGACGCGGGGCTGAAAAGCTCTTTTATCGGCAGGCAGACAAAAGTCGTGGGCAGAGGCGGGAAAGAGGCTTGGGTGTTGAATGTAGGTGATGACAGCAGTGTCATCCTTGAGTAGGACAGGATTACATCATGTCCCATTTTATTTTCTGAAATAAGACAGATGGATACCGTCGAATGCCGTTCGGATTCAGAGTATGCGGAACGTCCGCTGGCGTTCAGATGGAATGGGCAGCGCCATGAGGTGGCCGGGATTTTGGCTCGCTGGCGCGCACCGGCCGAAAAACGTTTTCGCGTCAAGACAACCGACGGACAGGTTTTTGAATTGATTTATCGGGAAGTCCCCGATGAATGGAAAATAGAACAACTATAGGAGGCTCAATGCAGGAAATCGCAGGTACACAGTATCTCTCAAAACGTGTGGCTGGATTAAAGCCCAGCGGCATTCGAAAATTTTTCGACATTGCCGCGACCATGAAGGATGTGATCTCGCTGGGAATCGGCGAGCCGGATTTCACCACGCCCAAGCCGATCTTGGAGGCGGGCATTCAAAGCCTGCAACGCGGCGAGACGCATTACACATCCAACTCCGGCAGGATGGAATTGCGCCAGGGCATCGCGGCTAATCTTCAAAAATTGTACGGCGTGAAATACAACCCGGTGGACGAGATCATCGCGACCGTCGGCGTTTCAGAGGCATTGTATCTGACATTCACCGCCATTCTCGAAGCGGGCGATGAAGTCATCATCCCGACGCCATGTTTCGTTTCGTATCAGGCCGAGGTGATTCTGGCGGGCGGCGTTCCGGTGGAAGTGCCAAGCCGCCTCGAAAACAATTTCCAACTCGACCCGGACGATATTCGCAAGGCCATCACCCCGCGCACAAAGTGCATCTTCATCGGTTATCCATCCAACCCGACCGGCGCGGTGGCGGAACGCGATGTTTTGCTGGAGATCGCGCGCATGGCCGAAGAACATGACCTGATCGTTGTGTCTGATGAAATCTATGACCGGCTCGTCTACGGCTTCAAGCACGTCTGCTTCCCGTCGCTGGACGAAAACCTCAAGCGCCGCACCGTTTTGCTGGGCGGCTTTTCGAAAGATTACGCCATGACCGGCTGGCGCATCGGATACGCGGCTGGACCTTCCGACATCCTCAAGGGTTTGGTGCGTATTCATCAATACACGATCATGTCCGCGCCGACAACGGCCCAGGATGCCGCCATCCAAGCGCTCAAAAGCGGTGAGCCTTACATCAAAGAGATGCTGACGGAATATGACCGCCGCCGAAGACTTTTGGTCGGCGGATTGAACAAGCTGGGCCTCAACACTTTCGAGCCGCGTGGCGCGTTCTACACATTCCCGAATATTTCCGCTTCAGGCATGGACGATGAAACCTTCTGCCAGAAATTATTGGAGGAGGAACACGTGGCCGTTATCCCCGGCAGTTCATTCGGCCCCGGCGGAGAAAATTTCGCGCGCGCCTGTTACGCCACCAGTTACGAGCAGATTGAAGAAGCCCTGCGCCGCATGGAAAAGTTCATGGCGAGGCATGGGTAGAGCCCGTATTCAGTAATCAACAAACGGAGTGCAAAGGTTCCCTGGACAGTCCGCTACCGTTCGTGCCGCGAGCACGACGGTGCGAGACGGCAGGACAGGCTGCTTTTGCGTTTCGGAAGTTCTACTTCCGAACTCCAGAGAAATCTGATGCAAGAGGTTAAATAAAAACAGAGACGGCCAATTGATCGTCTCTGTTTGATTTTTACGCCTTTTCCAAAGCGACTTTATGTTTCCCAATGCGGTAGTTGCCGTTGTGAAGCATGACCTTTTCCAAATATTGTTCCGGCACATCCACATAAGTGTACTTATCTTCGATACGGATTTTTCCAATCGTCGCTCCGGGAATGTCCGCCTGAAAGGCGATCGTGCCGACCACATCATTTGGGCGCACGCCATGTTCCTTGCCCTTTGACATTTTTAGTCGAACCATTCCGGCTTCGTGCGAGGTGCGCGAGTCAGAACGGCGTGCGGGACTTTCGCGCCGTGATGAATATTCTCGCTTGCTTCCACGCGAAAATTCATGTTCGGATTTATAAGACCGCGTCGGCTCCGCCGGGACTTCGGCCACAGCCACCACCGGACGTTGTTTCTCACCCTGACGGGCCAGCTTCAAAGCCGCGCCCGCCACTTCAAGCAACTCATGTCCTTCGACCACCAACTGCTCGACCATCTCGCGCTCGCGCTGATAACGTCCCCGGCCAAGCCAGATCTTCATCTGAGCCAGAACTTGATTCTCGCGGTAGATGCGGATATCGTCGGCAGTGGGCAGAGTGGACTTGGTTAAAACCTGTTTGGTAAAACCTTCGATGTCGCGCAGGCGGCGCCTCTCACGGTTTGTAAATAATGAAATGGCGATGCCGGTTTTTCCTGCGCGGCCAGTGCGTCCGATGCGATGGACATAGACTTCCGGATCGTCAGGCAATTGGTAGTTGATGACGTGCGAAATGTTATCAATATCCAGACCGCGCGCAGCCACATCGGTCGCGACCAGGACTTTGACCTGTCCGCCACGGAATCGGCTGAGCGTACGTTCACGGGCATTCTGGTCGAGGTCGCCGTGAATGGCCTCCGCCGGGAAGCCGCGTTGTGAAAGTTCGTTGGAGAGTCGCGCCGTCTCGGCACGTGTACGGGCGAAGATCAGCACGCTGGTCATGTTCTCCATTTCGAGCAGATTCATGACCACGTTAAGTTTGTCCGATTCGTTGACCATGTAATAGCGTTGTTCGGTGGCTGTCAGCGTGAGCGTAGCCCGTTTAATGGTGACCGATTGAGGCTCGCGCATGAAGCGCTCGGCCAGCGAGCGGATGCGCGCAGGCAGAGTGGCACTGAAGAGCGCGGTCTGACGTTCAGCGGGCGTCGCGGCCAGAATGGCTTCAACGTCTTCGATGAAGCCCATGTTGAGCATTTCATCGGCCTCGTCCAGCACGACCGTTTTGACGCTGCTCAAGTTGAGCACGTCGCGCTTCATTAAGTCGAGCAGACGCCCCGGCGTGCCAACCACGATATCGACACCGCGTTTGAGTTGTGTGATCTGCGGGCTGTAGGGTTGTCCGCCATAGACGGCCAGCACGCGCACGTTGACCTTGCTCCCGTACTCGATCAACGCATTGGCAACCTGCAAGGCCAGTTCACGAGTAGGCGCGAGCACGAGGGCTTGTATGTGCCGATGTCCGGTCTGCCTACTGTCTTTTTGTAAATTATGAAGAATGGGGAGGGCGAAAGCGGCGGTCTTGCCGGTGCCGGTCTGTGCCTGGCCGACCACGTCAACGCCGGTAAGCATGATCGGGATGAGCGCGGCCTGGATGGGCGTCGGCTCGGTATAGCCAAGCGCAGTAACGGTCTGCACCAGTTCCGGGCGCAGGTTTAAAGAAGTAAATTCGGTTGTCATCAGGTTTCCTTTTTGTTATCGCGATGGTTTTGACCACCGCAACAACATAATTATGAATTGTTCTGATAACTCCGTAAAACTTCTTGCCAACCATGGTCTGCTTTTGCAAACAAACCAGCCCAACAAAAAAGCCCGACTATTTCGCCGGGCCATCATTTAGAGTGATCAAAACAATTTCCCAAAACGGTTTGCTCTTTTCAGAGCGGCGGGAGTATAACACATTTTTTGTTGATTTCAGGAAAAGTGATTCCATGCAAGCGGGGATTATCAGATTGAATAGCCATTCACTGTTGCCTGCAGGCAGGGTTTGTGCGGCACATTCACGGTGACATTTGCTACACACAGCATGGTCAACATAGCTTTGCGTCTGCTGTCCAAAACGCAGGTGCAAACGGATAAACTCAAAATAGGAATCTCTGTGGTTTAATTGACCAGTTCGACTAATTAGACGTGCAATGGAGACCAACATGCCACAAGCCACTTTTCACTTCCCGCGTGGATTCTTATGGGGCGCGGCCACCGCATCTCACCAAGTCGAAGGCAACAACACCAACAACAATTGGTGGAAATGGGAACAGGAGGGTCACACTGATGGCACATCCGGTCTGGCCTGCGACTGGTGGGGCGGACGCTGGCGCGAAGACTTCGACCGCGCCGCCGAAACCGGCCAGAACGCGCATCGCTTCTCCATTGAATGGAGCCGCATCCAGCCCACGCCCGATACATGGGATGAAGATGCGCTGGAAAAATACCGCGCCATGCTGCGCGGCCTGCACAAGCGCGGCATGACCGCCATGGTCACACTGCATCACTTCACCGATCCGCTTTGGCTTGAAGAAAAGGGTAGTTGGGAAATAGAAGCCGTTGTCCCGTTGTTTGAACGCTTCGTCCGCAAAACGGTGGAGGCGCTCAAGGAATACGTTACGCTGTGGTGCACGATCAACGAGCCGAACGTCTATGCTTTAAGCGGATATGCCAACGGCGCCTTCCCGCCCGCCGTAAACAACATCAAGCGCGCCGTGATGGTCGAGACCAACATGGTGAAAGCGCACGCCGCCGCGTATCACGCCATCCATGAAATCCAACCTGAAGCGCGCGTCGGTTATGCTTTGCACTATCGTCCGATGGTGGCGAAAAATAATTGGTCGCCGCTCGATGGGCTGATGCGGAACATTCGTTACGAAGGCATCAACATGGCATTTCCGTCTGCGATCAGCACGGGCGTGTTGAAGTCGCCGGTTGGCAATCATCAAATCCCCGAAGCCAAAGGCACGCAGGATTATCTTGGCATCAATTATTATTCGCGTGATACGATCTCTTTCAATGTTCGCAATCACAAAGAGTTGTTCACACACAGCGGCTTTCCAGATGATTCAGATTTCAGCGACACCAAATTTATCGCCAATATCCCCCAAGGATTTTATGATTCGATCAAATGGGCGGTGCGAACTTATCCGAACACGCCCATCATCGTCACCGAGAACGGCGTCGAATGCGCCGACGATCACATCCGTCCGCGTTATCTTGCGCAACACGTTCATCAGATGTGGCGCGCTGTGAATTTCAACTGGCCGGTCAAGGGATATTTCCACTGGTCGCTGGTGGACAACTTCGAATGGGAGCGCGGTTGGACTCAGCGCTTCGGACTGTGGGCGCTGGATGTCGAAACGCAAAAACGCACCAAGCGTCCCAGCGCGGACCTGTATGCGGCCATCTGCAAAGAGAACGGGTTGTCATCTGAGATGGTTGCTACATATTGTCCCGAAGTTTTAGAGAAAATTTTTCCGGGTTAGACGATGGGCCGTGGACGATGGACGGTTAACGGTCTATCATCCACGGTCATTCATTTCGACGATTGAATCTTCCTCTCAACTTCGTCCAAAATATCCATAACGCATTCGGTGACGAAGGCCGCCTCTGGCTGGACCGTTTGCCGGGTCTCGTTACCGAGGCTTCGTGTCGCTGGAGGTTGACCGCCGTTAATCCCGTCCCGAATCTTTCTTACAACTTTGTTGCTTTCGCCAATCGCGGCGATGAAGAAGTTGTTTTGAAAATCGGCGTGCCGAACCAAGAACTCGTCAGTGAGATGAACGCGCTGAAATTCTTTGATGGATGTGGTGCTGTCCGCTTGCTGGATGCGGATGAAGAACACACCATGTGTTTATTAGAAAGAATCAGGCCGGGCGAAATGTTGTCCGCGCTTGAAGATGACGAGCAAGCAACGCACATCGCAGCAGATGTGATGTTGAAATTATGGCAACCTTTGGAATCTTTGGATTCCAGAAGCTTGCTTCTGGATATCGAACAGCAAGCTGTCCGACTCCAAAAGTTCATCAAATTGACGGATTGGTTCGCTGAGCTGGATAAACTTCGTCCGACATTCAACGGCGGGACGGGACCTTTCCCCGAAAATATAATTTCGCACATGGAAGAAACTTTGCCGCGCTTGTTCGCTGAATCAAATCCGCCACTGTTGATCCACGGAGATTTACATCACTCCAA
>JAKBYW010000075.1:0-7639 GCA_021840275.1 Chloroflexota bacterium
GTTTGCTTGTCAATTTTTATCGTCCGAAACTTGAGATCAAACGTATTATTGCGAATAGTGCATGGATTTCAAAGTGATTTATCAATCATCAGCGTTTATCTGTGTTCATCTGTGGCTAACACCATGACCAAGGTTGTTGTTGCCATGTCTGGAGGCGTTGATTCCTCTGTTGCCGCGGCTTTGCTTAAACAGCAGGGCTACGAAGTTATCGGCATGATGTTGCGCTTGTGGTCTGAGCCGGGCAAGGAAGATTCCAATCGTTGCTGCACGCCCGATGCAATGGCGCAGGCGCGGCGCGTGGCTGCCAGGCTGGACATTCCGTTTTATGTGGTCGATGCCAAGGATGTTTTCCGAAGGACCGTTGTGGAATATTTTCTCGACGGCTACGCCTCAGGTGGGACGCCGAATCCGTGCCTTGTTTGTAATCGGTCCATACGCTGGGAGTTTTTACTGAACCACGCTCTCGCTTTGGGTGCTGATTACATGGCGACGGGACATTATGTGAGAAGGAAAGAAGAAAATGGAAAGATTGGTTTGCTGCGCGCGGTCGATTACGCAAAAGATCAATCGTATGTTTTGCATGTCTTGACGCAGGAAAAATTACGGCATGCTTTATTTCCCGTTGGCGAATATCCAAAATCAGAAATCCGTCAGATCGCTGAATCGTTTGGATTGCCAACCGCCTCGCGTCCGGATTCCCAGGATTTATGTTTTCTGGCGGGTGAAGATTACCGGAATTTTATTCAGCGCAATGCGGCGCAGATGCTTCGTCCGGGTGAGATCGTGAGGCGCGATGGGAGAGTGGTTGGTTTACACAATGGATTGGCGAATTACACCATCGGTCAACGCAAGGGGCTGGGAATATCGTCGCCAGTGCCGCTATATGTGCTTGGAAAAAATGCAGCCGCGAACACAGTCATCGTTGGGACACAGGCGGAGCTTGGCTCAAGTGAACTGATTGCGCGTGATGTCAACTGGCTTTCAGGCGTCGCTCCGACTGACGCGTTTCGCGCCTTGGTTAAGATTCGCTACAGTGCAAAAGAAGTCGAGACATGGGTCAGGCCGCTCGAAGGCGGCGCCCGCGTTGAGGTCCGGTTTGATGCGCTGGTGCGCGATATCACAGCAGGGCAGGCGGCTGTCTTCTATGAAGGCGAGGCCGTGTTGGGCGGCGGGATCATTGTCTAGCTGCGCGCAGCGGAATATCGGATTTTAGGCCAAATCATGTCGTTGCTGAATATTGGAAATGATAAGATTGTTTGACTTTGCTTGAAAGGACACACCCCATGAATTACCGTGTTGAATCGCTGATGTCGGCTCGTTTGTTTGTCGTCCCTCAGTTCGCTGAGGAACGAATTTACTTTCTGAGCAATATTTCCGGCCGTTTGAGTTTGTATGCGATGTTCTATGGCGGCAGTGTGCCAGAGCCGCTTCTGCCGCCGAATATTGCGTTGCAGAATCCGCATTTGATCGGCGGACTTTCTTTTTATGCTTTTCCAGAGCTCGGAAAAATCCTCGTGATGATCGATCATGACGGCGACGAAAATTATCAGCCGATGCTGATCCCACTCGATGGTGGATTCCCCGAACCGGCCTTCGATAATTTCTTTGCAGATCATCGCGTCTATCTGGGCGAGTGTGACCGTGAGAAAAATGTCGTTTATCTTGTGGCGGAACGCCGCGATAAACCGGTGCAGGAAACGTATCGCGGAAATTTGGAGACTGGGAAATTAACGAAAATTGCCGAGAGCGAATGGGGATATTTCCCAAGCGCGGCCAGCGCCGATCATCGCAAGTTATTGCTGGGAAGCAACTACACAACAGGAGACAATGTTCTCTATTTGTGGACAAATGACAAATTCAAAGTTTTGTACGGCGTCCCGCTTGATGACCGCGCGGAGGGACAGTCTGTCCCATTGAATGGTCTTGGCGCGGCGGTATTTTCGCCAAGCGAGAAAGGCGCGATCGTCTCGAGCGCGGTTTTTGATGATACTTACAGCTTCGGCTATATTGACTTTGCCAAACCGGGCAAGCTGGAAAAGGTCAAGCTGAAAGGCGTGGTGCATGCCGGTGTTGGTGAAATGGTCGGACTTGGTCATCTAAAAGACGATCGCTATCTGGCGCTGTTCAATATTGACGGATGTTCCTGGGCTTATGAAGGCATCTTCGACGAAGAAAAACTCCGCATGAATTTGAAGCATGTGCTGGTCGGTCAGGAGCCGTTCGAGGACGGCATGTTGGAGCATATCGATTACGACAAGCTCGAAGATGTGTTCACGATTTCCTTTTCCACTGCCACATCGCCGACGCAAATCTATACCATTGAGGGCAGGAAACGCAACGATCTTTCTTTGCACACCAACGAAAAAATCCTCGGTATCCCCGATGCCCATCTTTCAAAGGGCGAAGACGTTTCATATATTTCGCATGATGGACTGCGCGTTTCAGCGCGGCTGTATTTGCCCGCCAAGCCGCTTGGATTTAAAGGGCCGCGCCCGCTGGTCTACTACATTCATGGTGGCCCGCAGGGGCAGGAGCGCCCGGACTTTTCCTGGTTCTCCATGCCGCTGATCCAATTCCTGACCTTGCGCGGTTTTGCGATCTTTGTCCCGAACGTGCGCGGCTCGACCGGATACGGCCTCTCGTATACCAAGCACGTCGACCGCGACTGGGGCGGACAGGATCGACTCGATCATGTTCACGCCATGACCAAAGTTTTGCCAAAAGATAAACGCATCGATGTTTCGCGCGCGGCAGTCGTTGGACGTTCCTACGGCGGTTACATGACCCTCATGCAAGCGGGTCTTCATCCCGACCTGTGGAAAGCCTCGTGCGATATGTTTGGTCCGTATGATCTGCTGACTTTCTCCGAGCGCATTCCCGAAGCGTGGAAACCATATTTCAGGATCTCTATTGGCGATCCTTCCAAGCCAGAAGAAAGAGCATTCCTCATCGAACGCTCGCCTAAGACGCATCTCTCGAACATGGCCGCCCCGATGTTGGTCATTCAGGGGCGCAACGATCCGCGCGTGGTCGCGGCGGAATCAGAAGATCTCGTCAGGCAATTGAAGGCGCAAGGCAAGCAATTGGAATTGCTGGTCTTTGAAGATGAGGGTCATGATGTTCTCAAGTACGAGAACCGTGTGACTTGTTACAACGCCATCACTGATTTCTTTGCCAAACATTTGAATCCATAAATCGAACAATGACTTTACCATCCCTTCTATTTGGCTTGTTGATCGCTTTACTGATTGGCGCATTGTTCCACCTTTTACGCGGCGGCGGACTCGGCAAATTGATCCTGTATTTGATCTTGAGCCTTGCCGGGTTTGTCACGGGTCATCTCCTGGGAGAATGGCGGGGCTGGATATTATTTCCAATTGGACCGCTTGACGCAGGCCTGGCTATTGTGGGGAGCCTGGTTTTTCTGGGATTGGGCGATTGGCTGAGTCATTTTGAAATTAAACCGGGCGATAATTCTCAGGTATAATCGCCCAGCTTTCACATCCTACCTTGAGAGGAAAGAATGGCTTTTCTGAAAGACATGCTTGACATCTTTTTACATTTGGATAAATACCTCTCCGGTATTATTACCCAATATGGCACATGGACATATGCCATGCTCTTCTTTGTGATATTCATGGAGACTGGCTTCGTGATCACACCATTTTTGCCCGGCGACTCGCTTCTGTTTGCCGCTGGTACTTTTGCCGCGCTCGGTTCACTGAATGTCTGGCTGTTGCTGACCTTGTTGATGATCGCCGCAGTCGGTGGCGACACCGTCAACTATTGGATCGGTCATTTTCTCGGCGACCGCGCCTACAACGTCAAATGGATCAAGCGCGAATATCTTGACCGTACACATGCCTTCTTTGAAAAGCACGGCGGCAAGACGATTTTCCTGGCGCGCTTCGTCCCCATCGTCCGCACCTTTGCGCCGTTCGTGGCAGGCATGGGACGCATGTCGTATGGCTATTTCTTTTCCTACAATGTGTTTGGCGGCATTACGTGGGTTGCGCTCTTTACGCTGGCCGGATATTTCTTTGGCAACATTCCATTTGTTAAAAGCAATTTTGAATTTGTCATCATCGCCATTATTTTGATTTCAATTCTCCCCATGATTTGGGAAGCGATCAAGGCGCGGCGCGAAAAGAAATAATATGATGGGACGCCGCGCGGCGTCCCGGTTCTTTATGAAGCGTTGGGCGATAAATAAAGTAAGGGCGGAGCGTCGCTCCGCCCTTACAAATTCTACGGGTATACCCTCTTGATCGTCCTCGGGAAGGCAATTGCCTCACGGACGTGTTCGATGCCGCAAATCCATGATGTGACGCGCTCGACGCCCATTCCGAATCCGCTGTGGGGGACAGAGCCATACTTGCGGAGTTCCAGATACCATTTGAACGCTTCCTCCGGCAAACCTTGATCGTGAATCCGTTTGAGCAGAAGATCATGATCTGAGATGCGCTCGGAGCCGCCGCAGATTTCACCGTAGCCTTCCGGCGCAAGCAAATCCACCGACTTGCACGCTTCAGGTCGCCCCGGCCACGGTTCCATGTAAAAGGCCTTGACCGCGGTCGGGTAGCCGTAAACGAAAACCGGCGTATCGAACTGGCTGGTGATAGCCGTCTCGTGCGGTGCGCCGAAGTCAATGCCCCAGTCGAATTTAAGCAGCTCCTTCTTTTCGGGATCGGTCTCTTTTTCGCGCAGTTCCGCGATCATCTTGGCGGCATCATCGTAGGAAATACGCGGGAAGGGCGCTTTGATGTTTTCGAGTTTTGAAACGTCACGCCCCAGCGATTTCAATTCAGGCATGCGCTCGCGCAGCACGCGCTGGACGATGAAAGTGATCATCTGCTCTTCGACCTCCATCAGCCCATCCAGGTCGCAGAAGGCGATTTCGGGTTCGAGCATCCAGAACTCGGTCAGGTGGCGACGCGTCTTCGATTTCTCGGCGCGAAAGGTCGGGCCGAAGCAATAGACTTTTCCAAATGAAAAAATATTTGCCTCGTTATAAAGTTGACCGGTCTGCGCGAGATAGGCTTTGCCTTCGTCGAAATATTCGGTTTCAAAAAGAGTTGTCGTGCCCTCCGCCGCGGCAGGCGTCAGGATGGGTGTGTCCATGGCCAGGAAGCCATTCATATCCAACCATTCGCGCGTGGCGGCCATGACCGTTGCGCGGACTCGCAAAATCGCCCACTGACTCTGCATGCGAATCCACAAATGACGATTGTCGAGCGCGAAGTCCACGCCGTGATCCTTGAGCGCCATCGGATAATCTGCATCAGCGGCTTGTACGATCTTGATATCTTTGATGCCAACTTCATATCCGCCGGGGATCCCGGGCGCGCGCTTATCTTCGCGTACCGCACCCGTGATGATGACCGATGACTCTTGTGGCAATCGCATGATCTGGTCAAAGAGTTCTGGGGCAAGGTCGCCTTTGAACGCCACGCATTGCGCGAAGCCGGTCCCGTCGCGGACAAGCAAAAAGCATAACTTGCCTTTGTCTGTGCGGTTGTAAACCCAGCCTTGAATAACAACATCCTGTCCTGCATATTTTGAGAGATCTGATACTCTGACGATTTCCATCATTTTCTCCTAAGCCGTTAGCCACTAGCTGTTAGCTACTTGCCAAACGCTAATCGCTGATCTTAATATGCAATTCCTTCAATTGCTTTGGCTCAACCGGCGATGGCGCATCAGCCATCACATCGCGGCCGGCTTGATTTTTCGGGAACGCGATCACTTCGCGAATATTTGGTTCGTCGGCCAGAAGCATCACGAGACGATCGATTCCAGGGGCCATACCGCCATGCGGCGGCGCGCCATATTCGAAAGCTTCCAACATGTGACCAAACTTGGCCTGAATGTCTTCATCCTTCATTCCAAGCAGTTTGAACATCTTGAGTTGAATATCGCGGCGATGGATACGAATTGACCCGGATGCCAACTCGTAACCGTTGCAGACCATATCGTACGCGTCCGAAAGCACTTCACCAGGATTGGTATCGAACTTCGGCAAGTCTTCCATTTTCGGCATCGTGAATGGGTGATGTTCCGATTCCCATTTTTGTTCCTCCTCATTCCAGGCGAAGAACGGGAAATCTATAATCCACGCGAAGGCCAGCATGTCTGGGTCAGCAAGTTCAAGTTTATCGCGGAAGATGAGTCGCAGGCCGCCCAGGACTTTATTGACCACCGCGCGTTCGTCTGCCGCGATTAGGATTAGATCGCCTTCTTTTGCACCGGTCAATTTTTTGACTTCTTCCACTTCTTCCAGCTTGACGAATTTCGCGGCGGTTCCTTTCAAGCCTTCAGCGGACACCGCTAAAGTGGCCAAGCCCTTCGCCCCAAATGTCTTCGCGGACTCGGTCAAGCCGTCCACGTCGCGGCGGGTGTAGTCCGCGCAACCCGGGGCGACGATGCACTTGATCACGCCGCCCGCTTCGAGGGCGGATCTAAATACGCGGAAATCGGTCGCCTTGAAAATGTTGGTCAAATCTTGAAGTTCCATTCCGAAGCGCAGGTCCGGCTTATCCGATCCGTATTTCTCCATGACTTCTTTATAGGAATACATCGGCCAGGGCGCGGATAATAATTTCTTGTGCGGTGCAACCGCCGGGATCATTTGGGTGTACAGTCCCTCGACCATTGCGAGCACATCGTCGCGATGCACGAAGGACATTTCCAGATCGAGTTGGGTGAACTCAGGCTGACGGTCGCCGCGCAGATCTTCGTCGCGGAAACAGCGCGCAATTTGGAAGTAGCGATCCATGCCCGCCACCATTAAAAGTTGTTTAAGCTGTTGAGGAGATTGCGGTAACGCGTAAAACTGTCCGGCGTGAATACGGGAGGGGACGAGGTAATCGCGCGCGCCTTCGGGCGTGGCCTTGAAGAGAATGGGCGTTTCGACTTCGATGAAGTTTCGCTGGTCGAGATAATCGCGCATGAACTTGATGACGCGGTGGCGCAAAATCATGTTGCGGCTCATTTTCTCGCGGCGCAGATCGAGATAGCGATATTTCAGGCGTGTGTTCTCGTCCGGCAGGTCCGTGTCATCGCTGACCATCATCGGCAGGGTCTTGGCCGGGTTGAGCACTTCAATGGATTGTGCGATGACTTCGATCTCGCCGGTTTCCATTTTGGGATTTGCCATGCCATCTGGCCGCTTCTGAACGACACCCGTCACCTGCAAAACCCACTCAAAGCGTACGTTTGCCACACGGTCGAGAGTCTCTTTGGAGAGAGTGGGATTGATGGTAACTTGCACGATGCCGTAACGGTCGCGCAAATCAAAGAAGGCCACCCCGCCGTGGTCGCGCCGACGATGCACCCAGCCCGCCAGCGTGACGGTTTGTCCCGCCTGGGTTGCTCGTAATTCGCCGCAAGAATGAGTTTTGTACATAAAGCGCCTCCGAAGTTTTATGTCATTGCGAGACGGTGTTCTTCCGTTGAAGCAATCTCCTGTAACGCAGTGGATTGCTTCGCAAAGAGCGCTCGCAATGACGATGGTTTCTGACAAAATAAATCGCCCTCCGCATTTGCGTCGGGCGATTGTTTCGACTATCTGTTTTTGTCAACCTGCAAAGCTTCGCCCAACGTCCGCGCCACCGTTGTCATTATCACTATTATTATTGCT
>JAKBYW010000076.1:0-7639 GCA_021840275.1 Chloroflexota bacterium
ATAGCTGCCCCCGACCCCTGCGCATTGGTGGGTGAGCATGAGGATGCGCGGTTTCATTTTATTGAGATAATGCGCGGATAAAAGCAGATGTTTCCCCCAACAGCCAGAGGAGCTGTCCCGTAAACGAAACGGGGAAAATATAAAACGGTTTTGCATATCAAAGGATATTAGCCTTCTCTTATCATCAAATGAAATTGTTTGATACATAAGTTTAATGTGGGTTAGGGATGATTTTGCTGCCCGAGGCTGTGAAAAAGGCAAGTATACTATTATGCAATACTACCGAGGTAAGCGTAAAGACGCATTCCGGTATAATTACGTTTGAACATTTAGCGAGGAGTATACTCATTGATGGATCCAATACCCAGCCTATCCGTAGTTTTGATAACCGGGCACTTACGCAAGTTGAGCACCCAGGTTCTGCTAGCCTTGTTGGAGCAAGACATTATTGACAGGATGGAAATTCTAATCATAGATTGTGTTTCGCCCGGTATACCTCCATTGCCCGGCAGTGACCATCATAGTGTGCGCGTGATTAATCAACCGGAAAATATTAACTTTGAGGCCGCCATGATGCTTGGCATACGTCAAGCGCGAGCTCCTATTGTGGCTTTGCTGGAAGAACACTGTATTACGCTGCCCGGCTGGGCCAAGGCGCTGGTCGAAGCACACAAGGAACCCTGGGGTGCAGTATGCGGCGAGGTGATCAACGGCAATCCCGGGCTCGGCTTGAGCAACGCAGAATTCCTGACAACACGAAATATCCATTGGCAGTCGCCCGCCGAGAGAAGCCAGCTCTCCATGATCGATGGTCACAACGCGGCTTATAAGCGCAACATCCTGTTGAGCTATGGCGATCAATTGGAGCTAATGCTACGAGCGGAAGCTATCCTACTGTTCAAAATGCAGGAAAATGGCTACAAGTTGTTACTGGAACCGGCCGCCAAATATATCCACGTCAATGAAGCATCGTTTCGCACCTTACCCACTACTTTGTTTTACTGGCATCGTGTATTTGGCCACACCCGAGCTTTAATATTTCACTGGTCGACAGCACAGCGGCTGATGCGACTGGTCTTACTGCCGCTGCTGCCCTGGTGGCACAGCGCGAGCACGCTGTCTTACATCCTCAAGAAACGCCGGAATCAACTATGGATATTCACCCAGAACCTGCCTTTGGTGTTGTTTCTACACTATTGCGGCAGTGTGGGACAGGCTGTGGGCATCCTCTTTGGAGAGGGAAAAGCTGCGCATCAGTTCTCTGAACGAGAACGAGGGGTTGAGCGCATCCCAAAGATTGACCTGATTGAGCAGGAGTAAAGCCTGCTTTATATGCTTCTCGCGCATTTGGCATCTTGAACATTTCCTGTTTTATTGAGCCAAAACGCGGAAAAATGCAGCCATTTCCCCTGATAACCACGAGGCCTGTCCCATAAAAGAAATGGGAAGGGTGTGCAAGAATTTCATAAAAAGCTTTGCTTTCAATGAATGTTTGCCTTCTCTCACCATTAGGCTAATAAGACGTAACCCTGACATTGTCAGCAATATATGACGGATTGTCTGAAGCCTTGTCCAGCGAAATTGATTATGTCGTAAACGACCGAAGTCCATTCCGCGTATGTAGCGCTCATGCAGAAAGTCGGAATAAGACTGTGTATGATGATGTTGTACAAGAGCCTGTGGGACGAGAAAGATCGGGATGTGGTTTTTAGTAAATTTCCAACTGATAAGAAGGTCTCCCAGCATTTCATCGTTTTCAAATCCGCCCACCTGTTCAAAATCCTTGCGGGAGCAGAGCATATTTGCGGTTGCACAGAAACCAAGCGGACAGGCTTCAGCTTCAGGCAAAAAGGAATCGAATTTTCCAAGATGAATCCCCCAGTCCAACCATGAGTTTGTATGGTTGGTCAATGAACCGATGATGACTCCGCCATATTGCCGATGTGCCTCAACGAGGTTGTCGAGCCAATCTGGAGGAGCATAAATATCGGGGTCTGTGAAGACCAATAATCCAGAAGATGCTTTTTGCACGCCAAGATTCCGAGCCGCGTGGGGTAGAAGGCGTTTTTCGAAATGGATATATGTGATCTGTGGAAATTTCTTTGTGACAATTTCTTCCACGCGGCCGTTTGGACTGCTATCCACTACGACAATTTCATGAATGGGATACCCCTGTCCAAGGAAAGTGATAAGGGATTGTTCGATGGTTGAAAAGGAATTATAGGATGGGATGATGACTGCAACGGAAAGATCGATGTTCATCAGACAGATGTAAGCTTTCTGCTGGCATTAAGTTCATAATCGCGAAATTTTATTTCCGCATCGCGTGCGCCAAAAATACAGCCAACGGCCAATCCAATGGCAGCCACACTTTGTGCATACAAAAACACTCCTGTGTAACGAAGCAGTATTAATATACTCTTTCGGTCGTGCCGCCAGAAATAGCGCATGTATTTTATGTAGCGCGCAAAAGGAACCAGTGGGATAGCCAATCCCTGCAATATTCGACGCCACCAGGGCCACCCGAATAGTCTGGCTCGACCTTCCCCAAAACAATGGTTCCAGTAGTAATAGCTTATTGTGACCATTGAAAGAGTTTCTTCATTAAGATGTAGAAATCGAGCTCCAGGATCCAGCAATAGTGTGTATCCCTTTTCAATGATCTTCGTATTTAATAATGCTTCGGAGGTGATAAGAGTGGGAAGAAGTTCACCGAAGGATAGCAACAGGTCACGGCGATAAGCAGAGTTATGTCCCGGTAATATGTAATAAGTACGCGGTTCAGTAGTGGGATAAAAAAAGCCAAAATTCATCAAGGTGACGGCATCGCTGATTCCAACGCCTGGATTAAGAGTCTCTGGTACGCCTCCCACTCCGACATAGCCTGCCCGAAAATCTTTGATCAGGGTTTCCAACCATCCAGACGCCACGTAAGCATGGTCTTCCACAAATGCGATAACTTCTCCACGCGCAATCTCCACAGCTTTTGTACGAAGAATGCTGAATGGCAGAGGTTCTTTTACGCGATGGACTTTCACGACGGGATGGTCACTCCCTGCCAGTGGAGGGTATTGATCAAACGCTGTGTCAAAAATAAGCACCTCGGCTTTCTCGATGCTTTTCTGTCCCAAAATGCTAGCCAAAGATTTCTCTGCGCGCTCACGTTGGGAACCCAAAAAAAAGATAACTGAAATATAAGGAGCTGGTTGCATGATGGTTTATCCTGGTCTTGCATTAATATATAACTGATGTTACGCAGTCTGTGCGCCGCACTGTGTAAGGTGAGTTAGGTAAGATTATTCTAATCAAGAGAGAAATGAGGAAAATCAAAAGGGAGCAATCGTGGAGCATTGACACTGTGATCAAGATATCGAATATCGGCATCACCTGCACCGAACAGCAAGCCTAGAAATTCCCCTGTGGCATCTGCGGTATAAGAAAGCAATATAACAAGCAATCCTTTCAAGAAACGGCCCAATTGATCGGGTCGGTATTTGGCCAGGTTTTGTAGTAATTTAAGTGATCGGATTAGTGGAACTAGCGGAGTATTTAATATACGAATTGCGCGCTTCCAAAGAGGCCATGAATATAATCTTGACCAATTGGCAGCAAACGCTCGTGCTGCGTTATGATCGGATTGCCGCATTGTAAAGATGTTGGTTTCGTAATAATGAAACATCTTCATGGCAGGTTCCAACAATAAGTGATACCCATCTTGCCTTAGCCGCCATTGTAACAATATCTCAGGTGCAAACAGGATATCCAGTTCATTATTGTATTTCATCATTATGTCGCGGCGGTATGCCGCATTATGAAAAGGCAGCCATTCCTCTTCTTGGCGCAAGGGGTCCATTTCATAAAATGGATAATAACATAATGACAGAGTATCGCTGATGCCACATCCTGGATTTCCATTGATTATCCAGGGACCGACAGCCGCCCATTTATCCTCGTCAAATGCCTTGAGAATCGCTTCTGCCCAGCCTTGAGATACGGCGGCATGTTCCTCCAGAAGCACGACAAATGGTGCACGCGCCATACGCACTGCTTCTGCGCGGACTTGCCCTGCGCCGACTCCCTTTGGAAAATGAGACACCTTCACATTCACATGGTCGCTTCCTTTTACAGGCGCATTGTTTAGGCTGCCGCATTCCAGAACAATAACTTCAAGTTGATCGATGATGTTCTGCGCCAAAATACTTGCCAAGGCGTTTGCTACACGTTCTCGATGGTCTCCAGCAGTAAGTAAAACAGAAAGTCTAGGGTTATGATTTGTCATAAGAGGCACCTTACGCAACTGGACAAGAAATGGTCAGTTGCTGATTTCGAATACGTGGATGATTTGTTCTAATGCTCGGTCATTCAGCATTATAGTGCAGGAAACTTCCATCCTGGATTTCTTTTGATTGTTTCAAAGTTGGTAAAGATGGGGTATAAAAAGAAATCCGGGATGAGCATCCCAGAAATCTTAGAGAAGGGGTTATCCAGACATACGCCTCAAACTGATTCCACTATTGGTCAATCCAGAGTAGTTTGATAAACCGAAGCATTGCAGTGATCCGCAGTGTAGTGGGAAACATTTCCTGCTGATGACAGCGCCTGAAAAGACACGGGCAAGCATGGCGAAAGTGTAGACGAAGTATTGAAGAAAGTCAACCAGCACCCCTTTCGAGTTTCATAACAAAATTGGTTTACCCATTTTGGATGATTCGATTAAGGCCGTGATGGTGGAAATATTTCCACGACTATCAGCAAGACTCACGCGCGGGGGCTTACCGAGCAGAATCGCATCAGTCATGTCTCCCACTTCGCCAAGATAAACTTCCTGGCCTTTGATCGAAATTGTTTCAACATCATCGCCGCGCTTGAGAAAAATATTTTCGTCGCTGCCTGGCTTGAAAGGAATGGGAATTTGCAACGACGCGTCCGTGCCGACAATTTCGATGGATGTTCGCAGAGGCGCTTTGAAACTCGAATCGAATTGAGCGTGGACATCATTTGCAAATCGCATCTGCCCAACAAACGTCTCATCGATTCCGGTCGGACCTTTGGCCTGCCAGCCAAATACTTCGAGCGGTTCGGCGCCGACGATCATGCGCGCGTAACTGATGGGATAACAACCTACATCCCAAATACTGCCTCCGCCTCTGCGCGGGTCGGAGCGATGTGTATCTCGATTCAATGTAAACGTGAATGAGCCGCGAATGAGTTGTAACTGTCCGAGCAAACCACTCTCGACCATTTCTTTTGCCTTTAGAGTCTGCAGATGATGACGATACATGAAGGCTTCAGTCAGCACACGACCAGACTCTTTGGCTGCGGCTGCCATCGCATCGAGTTCGGCCACCGTCAGTGCAATCGGCTTTTCGCACAGAACATGTTTGCCGGCCCGCAACGCTTGGATCGTCCATTCAGCGTGAAGATTATTTGGTAATGAATTGTAAATGACATCTATTTCGGGATCATTTAACAACGCTTCGTAACTACCATGAGCACGAGGAATATTCCACTCGCGGGCGTAGACGTCAGCGGAGGATTGGCTTCTCGAAGCAACGGCCAGCAACCGGCTGTGGTTCGAGGCGGCGAGGGGCCCGATTAGAGCGCGGTTAATTTTAGCGGTCGAAAGAAGTGCCCAATTGAGTTTCTGCTGCATGGTCTGTTCCTTTCATCAGAATTAAGATCGAGATCGACATCAAAGCCGTAAAAACAAGAATGACGATGAAGCCGGTCTGCAATCCAAATAGATCACTCCCCCAGCCGACCAGCCAGGGACCGAGCAATCCGCCGAGTCCCGCAAAAGTAAAAAGCACGCCGAGGATGGTATTGATATTTTCAGCGTGTAAATCTGAAACAGCGGCTGTGATGGTTGGGAAAATGATCGAAAAGAAAAGCCCGGTCATCGGCAGAAAAAACGAAAGTTGCGCAGGGCCAAACAAGCCGATCAAGATGCAAATCAATCCGCCGACGGATGCAAAAAATATCGAACGCAGATAACCAATACGATGCACAAAAAATCCGCCAAGCAAACGGCCCGCCATCAGCGTTGCAAAAAATAATGAAAGCAATTGTGTGCTGGATGTCACGGTAGCGCCGCGCATGTGTTGAAGAAAAGTCACAAGCCACGATCCAATGCCGATCTCGGCGGCAACGTACAAACCGATGACAACATAGAACCAGGGCAATTGACCTTTGAATGCGATCTGAGGAATGTGACAAAAATCGAGCTCGACTTTTTCTTCGGTTTTCGGAAAGCGCAGAAAAACAGAAAGCAAAATAAAGACGGCAATGAGGATGAGATCCCAACGATAAATTGTGCGCCACGAAGTATTCAAAGCAAACAACCAACCGGCAAAAAGCGGTGCGAGCATCGAGCCCAACCCATGCAGGACAGCCATCAGGTTTAAATAAAGTCCTTTGTGTTCGTGATGCAAATTGACGATGATGGCATTCGGGCCAAGTTCAAATGCGCCCAAGCCCAACCCGACGACGAAGAGTGAAGCCGAGAGAAATATCGGGAGTTGAAACAAACTGTAGCCGCCCACTCCCACCAGCAGACAAATTCCGGCCAGCAAAATCACAAGCTTGAGACCGAAGCGATCTGCGAGAAGGCCTGTGATGAGGGTGGCAATGAGAAAGCCAAGATATTCCCCGAAGAAAATATTTCCGCCTGTGCCATAGTTGATATTCAACTCAGCCAGCATGGCTGGCAAGGCTGGACCTTTGAGATTATCAGTAAAGCCAAAGATAAAAAACGCCAGGAAACAACCGGCAGTAAGAATAAAAATCGTTGATCGGGAAGGTTTATACTGCATGTGTTGATTATCCGGTGATATGGCTTTGTAGCCCGCCCTTTTCATGCAAAAGGACTTCTTTACCAGTAATGATGCACCAGCTCCCGAATATGCGCCTCGTAGATCTGCCTTATGTTTGACATGACATTGGGAGACAATGCGGGCATGTCAGCCGCTTTGATGTTTTCTTCTGCTTGAGAAGCTCTTTTCGCGCCGGGAATGGCACAAGTTACGGCGTCGAACATTAGAATCCATTTGAGCGCAAATTGTGAAAGCGTCATCCCGGCTGGAACCAGATTCTTGATTGCTTCAACAGTCTGTAAGCCGGTTTTGTAATCGACGCCGGAGAAAGTCTCACCGCGGTCAAATGCTTGGCCATGGCGATTGAATTTGCGATGGTCGTCGGATTCAAATTTGGTGTTCGGCTTCATCCTGCCCGTCAGCAATCCGCTTGCCAGCGGGAGGCGCGCGAGAATTCCAATGTTGCGTTTCTTTGCCTGCTCGAAAAACAATTCGGCGGGGCGCTGGCGAAAAATGTTGAAGATGATTTGAACCGTCTCAACATTTGGGTATTCGATGGCTTTGAGCGCTTCCTCCACCTTTTCAACGCTGACGCCGTAATGACGCAGCTTGCCTTGCTCCACCAAATCGTCGAGGATGCTGAATACTTCCGGGCGATAATATACTTCCGTTGGCGGGCAATGCAGTTGTAAAAGGTCAATGGTATCTGTCTTCAGATTTTTCAGACTGCGTTCCACGAAGCGGGTGAGATTTCTGCGGTTGTAGCCATCAGCGGTGTGGGAAGAGAGACGCCGACCAGCTTTTGTGGCGATAACAAATTTAGATCG
>JAKBYW010000077.1:0-7610 GCA_021840275.1 Chloroflexota bacterium
CTTACGAAACCCCATAAGCAAGTTTATGGTCAAACATCTTCGGAAATAAGGACATGCGCATCGGGGAGATTCGTCAATTTTGTCAGTTACAGGATGAAGGTCAGAGCCTGATGCGCACGGCAATGAGTCAAATTAATTTGTCGGCGCGTGCTTATCACCGCATCCTCAAACTCGCGCGCACCATCGCGGATTGGCCAGCCATCGAGCTGACCGGGTTTTCAGTAGGGCACACATTTTTATACAAAAACTGATCCCAAAAGAGTGCGTTTTAGTAATCAATTACAGATTGTGGTTCTACTCTTTTTCCCAGCACAGGATAAAGCGCCACAACGAAATTATTTTTGCCGTTTTCCGATTTTTGGCACGGATTGCGCAAAAATTATGTTAGCGTTAGAGTAATTCATAAAATTCGTTTTAACCACCGATGAACTCAAAGAATGCTGACTATGCTCGCCCGATAACAATAATACGTCCACTGTATGCTGCTGCAAAACGTTCAAGCGACAGGCGCGCGCCAGCCTGTAGTTCAGCTCGCCGCCCCGAAGGATTGTTAACATAAAAAGCATGCGGGCGGCCATCCACACATTCCGCGCCCACCACGACCATGAGGTGCCCACCCTGCCGGGTAATGGGCAGGCGGTCATCCCCAGCCTCGTATGAAACAGAAGCAATCACCATGGATCCCTGCCGCAAAAATGCCGGGATTTCTTCCACGCTGGCTGGACGGGCTTCCGCTTTCAGACCGTTTTCTTGTGCCATTTCAGCCAGCACGCCATGTACCCAACCCACTTCCTGAATACTGCCGTCCGCGTTGTGGCGAACCAAATAGCCGCCTCGCTCCAGGCCGAGGCGCGCCCAATCCACAAGCGATCGTATCGAGCCGCCGGCAGCTTCCACGCACATTTTCAAGCAGGCTACTCCGCAGGCGCGTTCAACCCAATAGGCATATTCCTGCGGAGTTTCTGCTCCACTTTCGGCCCAATGCGGGTCTTGTATTGGATCTAATCCATGCACAAAGATAGATTCAGCCAACTCCGGGCTGGCAACCTGGGCGAAGTAGGGAACGGAGTAAGACAGATGAATGGTTTCAAGAATCGGTTCAAGCATAAGTACATCCAATCTTTCCGCGATTATAATTCAACAAAATGGCCCAAACTTATCCCACCTGGATCGAGATCGATCTGTTGGCGGTCTCCAGCAACTGCTCCCAAATTCTCCGCGATACCGGCACACCGCTGATGGCTATCGTCAAAGGCGATGCGTACGGGCACGGCGCTGTTGAAGTGAGTCGGGCAGCCATAGAAGGCGGCGCAAGTTGGCTCGGCGTGGCGCGCTTTGGGGAGGCGCGCGCCTTGCGCCAAAACGGAATCCGCGCTCCCATTCTGGTGCTGGGTATGGTTACGCCCGACGAGGTGGATGAAGCAATCGTCAGCAATGTTACATTGACTTTGCATAGTTTGGAAACGCTTCAACTTTTTTCCACTCGCGCCCGCGCCGCCCGTCAGGCTGTTCATGTTCACCTGAAAGTGGATACAGGCATGGGACGATTGGGTGTTTTCGCCGAGGAAATTGTTTCCTTCACGCGTCAGGCGCAAGCGGCAGGCGGAATCTACATCGACGGGATGTACAGCCATCTCGCAACAGCCGAAGATCAAAATCCAATTAACGAAAACCAATGCCAGCGCTTTGATCTGGCTGTTCGAGCAATGGAAGAATCCGGTCTGCGTCCGCGCTGGGCGCATCTTGCCAATTCAGCTGCGGCTTTTTCCCTGCCGCGAAGCCGTTATGACATGATACGGGTGGGCAATGTGGTTCTCGGATTACGCATCCGTATTGACCAGCCACTTCCCAATTCTTATCGGCCAGTACTTATCTGGAAAGCGCAACTGGCATCCTGCCGCCTTTTACCAGCCGGTTGGACCATAGGCTATGGCGGAAGCTACATTACTCCTCACGAAGAACTCATCGGGATCATACCAGTAGGCTATGGAGATGGTTTGCGTCGCCTGCCCGGTAACCAAATCATAATTGACGGAATCAAATGTCCGGTAGTGGGACGCTTGTGTCTCGACCAGTTGATGGTGCGGCTGCCCCGTCCTTATCGAATGGGCGAGGAAGTTGTGATCATCGGCCAGCAAGGCGATTCGTCCCTATGGGTGCACGATTTGGCCAACCTATACCAAACATCACAGGTGGATTTCACCACACTGATCCACAGGCGCGTGCCACGTATTTACGTTTGAAAACAATATTCCGCCATGAAAACAAACAGCCCCGCTTTGAGGCTGTCGTTTCGTAAACCGATTAGGATCAAGTCATGCGCGGATCAAAGGAGTCGCGAACACCTTCGCCAAGGAAGTTGTAACCCAATACCACCATGAGGATGGCAAGACCGGGGAAGGTTGTCAGCCACCAGCTATAGAACTGGTATCGTCCTGCAGAGATCATGGCACCCCACTCGGGAGTAGGCGGTACAGCACCCAAGCCGATGAAGCTGAGCGCAGCGATGTTGAGAATGGCGCTGCCGGCATCCAGGGAAGCCTTGACTAGGATGGGTGCAAAGGTATTGGGAAGAATATGGGTAATAAGGATGCGGTTTCGCGACGCGCCGAGAGCAATCGCCGCCGTGACATATTCGTTGTTCTTTACACTCAACACCTGGCTGCGCATCAGGCGGGCATATTCGGGCCACCAAACCAATACCATGGCGATCAGCGCATTGATAAGACTGGGGCCCAAAACAGCGGCAATGGCCAGTGCGAGTACAATCGAGGGAAATGCCAGGGTAATATCGGCCAAACGCATGATCAAAAGATCATACATACCACCAATGTAACCGGCGGATGCGCCAACCAGCACTCCCATCATCACTGCGAACATGATGACCACAAAACCGATCGGCAGGGAAATACGTGCGCCATAGATCACACGGCTGAACACGTCTCGGCCCAGTTCATCCGTACCAAACCAATACTGGGTGGAAGGAGGTTTAAGCCGGTCACCAATCGTCTGGGCGAGAGGATCGCGCATGGCAGTGAAAGGAGCAATGATCGCTGCCACGGCCCAAACCAGGATGATAATAAAGCCAAGCATGGCCATCCGGTTGCGGCGCAAAGCGCGCAGGCTGCGCCGGATGGGGCTGTCAGCATTTTGGGGTAACGAAGGTCGGGCCAAATCTGCCACAGTCATGGCTTATCCTGCCCGAATGCGTGGATCGATGATGGTATAGAGCGCATCCACAAAAATATTCACCAACATATAAACGATGGCGATCAGCAAGGTTGTCCCCGTGATGGCAGGGTAATCCAGGTTGGCGGCTGCCTCCACTGCATAACGGCCAATCCCAGGCCAGGAGAAAATCGTTTCGGTCATGATGGCGCCGCTCATCAGGCCGGCAAATGCCAGACCGACCAGTGTAACCAGCGGGATAAGCGCATTGCGCAGGGCATGTGACATGATGACCCATTTTTCCGCCAGGCCCTTGGCCCGGGCAGTACGAATGTAATCCTGCGAGAGGACTTCCAGCATCGAAGAGCGGGTGATGCGCGCGATCAAGGCCAGGGTAAACCAGCCCAGAATGATTGAAGGCAGGATAAGGTGGCTGAGCGAACTCCACAAAGCCGGCATGTTGCCCGTCAACAGTGAGTCGAAAACAAACAGGCCGGTGACCGAATGCGGAGCGCCAATGCGGGAATTTATCCGGCCGGGTCCCGGGGCCCAACCCAGTTTGTAATAAAAGACGAATAAGATCAGCAGCCCGGACCAGAATGGCGGCATGGAAGCACCCAGCAGGGAAATGACCCGGGTAAAATGGTCCACAAAACTACCGGTTTTTGTGGCAGAAATGATCCCCAATGGCAGGCCGAGCAGGATGGCAAAAATAAAAGAACCGATGGAAAGTTCTAGGGTGGCGGGCAGAAAGTTTTTCAAGTCTGATGCAACCGGGTTTTTGGTCTTAAAGGATGTACCCAGGTCACCTTTCAGCAGGTTCTCCAAATAAATCAAGTACTGCTCCGGCAATGGTTTGTCCAGCCCCCATTTTTCAGTGGCAGCCTTGACCGCCTCAGGATCATCCATCGATCGTTCAGTCAAAATGACTGCCAGGGGGTTTGCTGGCACGATATGCGTCACCACAAAAAGGAGTAGGGTGATGCCAATAACCATTGGGATCATGAGTAGCAGACGTCGGGTGAGATGTTGGATGAGACTCATCTGTTTCTATCGACCTCCAACCGAAAAAAAGTAGAGGCGGGTTAGGCCCCGCCTCTACCGGTTACCGGTATTCGAATTACTTGGACAGGCCGGACAGGTCAACAAACCAGACCGGGTGGAATTTGAAACCCTTTAAATCCTTGCTGAAAGCATGCACATATTGGGATTGATAGAGCATAGTGAACGGCATTTCTTCAATAAAGATGGCCTGTAGCTGCTCCACAGCAGTTTTGCGAATGGCAGGGTCGGAAGTGGTGCGGATCTGGGTGGCCAGCTTGTTGGCATCGGCGTTCTGGAACCACATGCGGAAGGCAATCGAACGATCACCCAATCCAAAGTAGTCGGTCCACATGGTCACATCCAGGTAATCCGGAGTCCAACCGCCAAAGGCCATTGGGAGTTGCTGGGCGCGCATCTGGGTTAGATAAACACTCTGCTCCAGTGGCTTGAGGTTGAGGGTGATGCCGGCTTCAGCCAGGTCGTTCTTCAACTTGGCGGCGACGGTATCGCGGGTGGCGTTGGAAGCGTAATACAGGTCAAGCGTTACGCCGTTGGGGTATCCGGCAGCGGCGAGCAGCGACTTGGCCTTTGCCAGATCGCGGCCCTGAGTCTTGGACGGATCGACGCCGATGATCCCGATCGGGATGATGCTGGGGGCGCGGGCGGCATAACCGTTCAAGACGGCCTTGGCGATGCCTTCGTAATCAATGGCGTAGGCCACTGCCTGGCGAACTTCCTTTTTGCAAATGATCGCGAACGAATCGGGGCTTTGCAGGGTCTTGAATACATCAGGATTCTTGGCCTTGATGGCATCGGGGCATTGGTACGCCATGGCCAGGTAGTTTTCATCGAGGGACTGGTCGACAGAAATGGTCAGGTTGGGATCGGCCTTGGCCTGGTCTACCAGATCAGTTGCCAGGTTGCCGATCATATCCGCATCGCCTTTTTGCAGCATCTGCAGTTGGGTGGTGGGATCAGATACATGGGTGATGACGACCTTGTCAAACTTGGGGGCACCCTTCCAATAATTCTTGTTGGCGACCAGGTCAATTTCGGACTTGGGTGACCATTTGGTAAGGATGAAAGGCCCGGAGCCAGCCGAGTTCTGATCCATCCACTCCTTGGCCTTGTCTGCGGTCTTGGCGTCGGCAGCATCGGTACCGCCGTGCTCCTTGACCAGCTTTGAATCCTGGATGCCCAGGCTGGGGTTGCTGGCGCTGGACAGGAACTGGGGCAGGGGTTGGGCCTTGCCATCGGTGCCGACCGTTGTTGAGACTTTGACAGTGTAATCATCCACTGCTTCAACCTTGCCGACGCCATCCAGGTTGAAAGCGGGTGCGCCAGCCACATTCAGCAGGCGGTTCCATGAAAAAACCACGTCCGCAGCGGTGACAGGATTACCGGAGGCAAACTTGGCATCCTTGCGCAGGTGGAAAATGAATTGAGTGAAATCGGCATTGACATCCCATGATTCGGCCAGTCGTGGCACGATGGTATTCAAGTCCTCGGGGCGGATATCGACCAGGGTGTCATACGTGTTGATGTGGATGAACAGGTTGGTCGTCTCACCAGCGTAAGCGGGATCAAGCGTGACTACATCATCCAGGTTCATAGCGATGACCAGGGTGCCGCCAGTGGGGGCAACTGTCGGCTCAGCCGGAGCGCTAGTTGCTCCTGCCGGGCTTTGCACTTCGGGTGTGGTTGCAGAGCCACAGCCCGTCAAAATGCCGGCCAATAAAATCACCAGCATAACGAACGGAAATACGCGATTTAGTTTCATGTCTCCTCCTTGGAGAGTAAGAAATTTATCTGGCAAATGCCAGGAGAACCCATTCGGGGCTATTTTACCCGCAATACGCGCTGACTGCTAATAGCAAATAAAGTGGTCTTGCATTTTTCGATTGAGTTCATTTTCGCCTACACCTGATCGGCGTATACCTACCTCGCCAGCGCGAGCATGGCGCGGAACGCGAGATATACTGTGACCATGTCATCAGCCGCGTATTCAACGCGACGATCCATGGTCCGTTTTGCATGGGGTAAGAACGCGGCTTTGTCAGCCATATCTGATTGTTCGAATTCCACCGTCATCTTGATGGGCGCAGGGACTTTGAAGGGCTTGGGCGCTTTTTTGTTCTTGAGATTTTTCATGGCGCGCTCTGCAGCCTCTTCAATTAACTTTGACGTCACCGAGGGCGGCAAACATTCCGCGGACATGCGGCTCACGGCTTTCTTCACCTGTGCGGTTTCGATCTCATTGCCAAAAAATTCCCGAACCTCCGCGCACAGGGTTTGATCCCCAGACGCCATAATGATGGGAACATCAAAATGACCGCATACCGCGCCGTTCAAACCCGATTCGCCAAACGCCCGATCGTTAATCCATAATCCTGACACGCGCTCATCAGACCATGTGTGGTCGAGAATGGCGTTAATCGAGCCCATGCGTCCATGATAGCCAATATACATGACGCCGTCCACACCTTCATCCACACCATGCACCATCGAAAGGCGCGAAGGTGTACCAGAATTAAGCATGGCGCGCGGATCCAATTCTTCGATGAGAATATTCCTGCTGTTGTTATGACCATCCGTCACGGCGACTGATGTTGCGCCTCCCGCGAAAGCGCCGCGAATGGCGGCATTGACATCTCCGGTCATTAATTTACGGAAGCGGGAATATTCGGGATGATTGGGGTTGACCTGATCCCAGTATACAACGCCTGTAATCCCTTCCATATCTGCGGCAATTAGAATTTTCATATTGTTCCTTTTCTTGGGTCAGTCTGTTCTTGTTGTTTAGTCTCATCGCCACGCAGCGATACAACTCGAATAATACTCCGCCAGCAGCGAATCGGACACATTATCACATACATAACTATGTATGTGAATGCTTATCAACATTGTTCTCCAAGCAAGCCTTTTCACGGATATGCACGAAAGACTTTATTTTTCTCAAAAAGCGATTTCTACCATACTCTTATTGCACGGCTCTATGTTGTTCGTTGCAACATATCACTTGTTACTTATCCATCGCCGCATTTCTCATCTCAAGAACGACCCTGCTTGCATATAGATCTTGCGCAAAGATTCGTTTTCCCGCACATCGTCAATGTAAACGCCATTTCGCCCACGTGAAGAGTGGATTATTACATATCCGCCAAGACTTATTCCCACATGCGTTACATGACGGTATCCATCCCTTTCGCCGAAGGAGAGCAAGTCGCCGATCTCAAATCTTGGTTCCATGTGTTTAGCTGCAGCGGCTTGCATATCTGCATCACGTGGAATTTCGATCCCGACAACGTGATCGCTGTGCGCGAAAACCTGCATCGGCTCAACCCGAATGCGGTTGTGATCGAAGGCGCCTCCCCGCTATTCGTGGACAACCCCGAAGC
>JAKBYW010000078.1:0-7570 GCA_021840275.1 Chloroflexota bacterium
GGGCCATGTTGAGCCGTCTGACCTTTCGCTCGAGGAACGCCGTCAGGCTTTGTTGAAAGTTGATCCCGAACAATATGGCCTTTACGAAGGCGAAGTAAAACTTTTCCTGCAATATTTTGAAGACATGGAACGTGTCCGTGAGTTGGGCGGTTTGCATGTCATCGGCTCGGAACGTCACGAAGCGCGCCGCATCGATAATCAGTTGCGCGGCCGCGCCGCTCGTCAGGGTGACCCCGGCTCGTCGCGTTTTTATCTTTCGTTACAAGATGATTTGATGCGTTTGTTTGGCGGCGATCAGGTCAGTGGATTGATGGAACGTCTCAAAGTGGATGATGCGCTTCCGCTTGAGGCGCGTCTGGTGAGTGGCATCATCGAGTCATCTCAGGGACGCGTCGAAGGCGCCAACTTTGATGTCCGCAAACATTTGCTCGAATACGATGACGTACTCAACAAACAGCGCGAACAGATTTATTCCCAGCGTGACCGCGTCTTCACCAAGGAGGATTTGACCGAAGATGTGGCTGAGATGTTGGAAGTCGAAGTCGGGAAACGCGTCGAACTTGGATTGACCGACGAAGAGGGTCCCTGGAAATTGATTGCCTGGCTCGAAGGAGTCCAGCCGCCGTTTGAGACAGAAGGCCGCCTCTTCCCGACCTTTGGGCTGGCTCTGATTCTCGAAGAGTTAAATAAATCTGATGATGCCCGCCGCGCCATCCTCGACGTGGTTTCACGATCCATTGAAGTGGAGCAATCTCACACGCAGCGCGCCATCGAGGCGCTGGTGGATAAAACCGAGGAAAGTCTCGACGCACAAATTGCCGAGCGCACCGACGCGCTGGACGCTTTCTTTGAAGGCCTGCGCGATTCGGATGAACCGATCCGCGCCCAAAAAGTTGCGGAGGAACTCAGCGGGCTAATTCGTCTTCCGCTTCGTTTGAACGGCGAACAGTCGCGTTTGCTGGCGGATGATCCGGCGGAATTTAAAGAGTGGCTGGAATCTTATGTTGAAGCACAGTTGATTGCCTTGAATGCCAGCCGCGTAGTCGGCGCGGTCGAACGCAGACTCAATGAACCGGTTGGTGGCAAGATCGAAGCCGCCGACTGGAACGACGCGGCCGATAAGATTTTGTCCGCGGCCAAAGACTTGATGCAGCGCCAGCATGAACGGATCAAAACGCAGGTTGAACGCGATATTGATACTTTGTTCCAACGTGAAAAGGCTGATGATGACACAAGCAAAATGCGCGTGTTGATGTCACTGGCGCAGGGCGCGCGCACGGTCTTCGATCAGCGCACGCATCGTCAGGTGCGGCAGGTGTTCAACCGCTTCAGCTATGTTTATTATGCGGCACAATTACTTGAAAATCGTACTGCCGAGGATGTGACTGACGCGGTGCTTGAGCATCTTGAGAAAGCCGAGACTGCTTTGCAGACGGCCTGGGGTCAGGGCGAGTATGCTCGTTTGAGTCAAAACGCCACACACCTGGCGGATTTCGGTCCCGCTGCGAAAGTGTTCGGCGAGGAAAGACAAAATGAAGCGGTAGCCGCTTTGAGCGAGTCCGAGCGTGAGACTTTAATTCAGGCCATCGGTTCGTATATCCTGAACGAAGTCAAACGCCAGTTGTTGCTCGGTGCGATATCCGAGTTGTGGGTTGAGTATTTGACGAAGGTCGAGGCGCTGCGCGTCTCCATCGGCCTGGAGGCTTACGCCCAACGTGACCCGCTGGTACAATACAAAGGAAAGGCATCCGAGTTGTTCCAGCAATTGGTGGCGGACGTCCGCTCTGCCGTGATCGGACGCGTTTTCTCGTACCAGCCGCGCCGTATTGAGATCGCGCCGACGGAAGTGGCTGAAACGCATGTGGAAGCGCAGGCGCAGACTCCGCGGGTTGAAAGCGGCAAGAAGAAACGCAAACGACATTAAACAATTCTGCTCCAGCCGCCGTCCGCGGCGGCTGAGCCAGCGCCGGGGACGGCGCTGTGAGCAGGTTGCAAATTACAGGTATGACAGACCAGGCCAGCATCACTTTGAAAAACTATCGCGCCCTCCCCAAAGTGGAACTTCACCGCCACCTGGAGGGCACGTTGCGTTTGAATACCATGCTTGATATCGCGCAGCAACATGGCATCACAATTCCGGCGGACATACTGCGCTTGAGCAGTCTGGTGCAGATGCAGGAAGAAGAAAGTTTTTCGTTCCAGAACTTCTTATCAAAGTTCAATACGTTGCGGTTGTTCTATCGTTCGCCGGATGTAATTCATCGTATTACGCGTGAAGCCGTGGAAGATGCGGCCAAGGATAACATCCGTTATATGGAGCTGCGTTTTACGCCGGTGGCCTTGAGCCGCGCTGAGAGATTTCCATTGCAGGATGTGATCGACTGGGTCATCACCAGTTCGCAGGAAGCGGCGAAGAAATATGGCGTCATTGTCAAGTTGATCGCGTCGGTCAACCGCCATGAGAGTCATGAATTGGCGGAACAGGTCGCCTGGCTGGCGGCGGAACATAAAAACCGCGGATTGGTCGCGATGGATCTGGCGGGCAACGAAGCTGAGCTCAAGTCTGAGCCGTTTTATGGTGTCTTCAAGGAAGCGAAGCAGTCCGGTCTGCATGTGACCATTCATGCCGGCGAGTGGGGTCCCGCCGCGAACGTGAAGGAAGCCATTGAGCAACTTGGTGCGGAACGCATCGGTCACGGCGTGCGCGTGCTCGAAGATGATTTCGTCGCGCAGCTTGTCAAAGAGCGCGGCACGGCTTTTGAAGTTTGTGCGACCAGCAATTATCAATCAGGTGTTGTCCCTGCACTTGAGGCGCATCCACTGGCTGACATGCTCGAGCGCGGACTCAACGTCACGATCAACACTGACGATCCCAGCATTTCGCGCATCACGCTCAGCCACGAATATTATGTGGCGTGCGAAAACCTTGGCCTTTCGGAGGATGTTCTCAAACAAAGAATTATCGCTGCGGCACAGGCGGCCTTCCTGCCGGATGCCGAGCGCGAAATGCTCGTGACACAATTAAAGAAAGAACTTAAAATGTAAATCCCACCACAGAGACCCCAAGGATAACAAAGGCGCTCCTTTGTATTCTTCGTGATTTTGTGGTGTGACCTCACCCCCGGTTCCTCTACTAAAAGACGAGGGGAACCACACCATCAAAGGAGATTCCCATGAAAGATTTCTTTAAAGCACGCGACGTATTAAAAGTGGGGAAGAAGGAATATATTATCTATCGCCTCGACGCACTGGAAAAAGCGGGTCTCACGCACCTCAAGCGGTTGCCGTTTTCGATCCGCATCGTGCTGGAGGCTGCCCTCCGTCAATGCAACGACAATGAGATCACGCAACAGGATGTGAAAAATATCGCTGCGTGGACGCCGAAAGGTGCGCGCCCGGGTATTCCGCTTTTGCCTGCGCGTGTCATCATGCAGGATTTCACCGGCGTGCCTGCAGTCGTGGATTTGGCTGCCATGCGCGCTGCTGTTGCCCGTCTTGGCGGCGACCCGAAGAAAATCAATCCGCTTGTGCCGGTCGACCTTGTTATCGACCATTCGGTGCAGGTCGATTTCTTCGCCACTGCCGACGCGCTCAATCGCAACACCGAAATTGAATTTCAGCGCAATCGTGAGCGTTATGAATTTTTGAAATGGGGACAAAAGGCGTTCAGCAACTTCCGCGTTGTTCCGCCCATGACCGGCATCGTGCATCAAGTCAATTTGGAATATCTGGCCGATGTTGTAATGACAAAAAAGGAACCTTCCGAAGGTTCCAAACCTTCGGAAGGTTTATTGGCCTTTCCCGATACGCTCGTCGGCACTGACTCTCACACGACCATGATCAATGGCCTCGGCGTAGTGGGTTGGGGCGTGGGCGGCATCGAAGCCGAGGCCGTCATGCTCGGTCAGCCGATGGACATGCTTCTGCCCGATGTAATCGGTTTCAAACTATCCGGTAAACTTCGCGAAGGCGTCACAGCCACTGACCTCGTTCTGACCGTCACGCAGATACTTCGCAAAAAAGGCGTCGTGGATAAATTTGTTGAATTCTTTGGGCCCGGCCTTCAAACCATGTCCCTGCCTGATCGCGCGACGATTGGCAACATGGCTCCCGAATATGGTGCGACGATGGGTTACTTCCCCGTGGATGCAGAGACGCTTCGCTACCTTCGTCTAACAGGTCGCTCGGTCGAACAAGTCCAACTGGTCGAAGCGTATTATCGAGAGCAGGGTTTATTCCGCGACTCATCAACTTCTGATCCTGAATTTACCGACGTACTGGAACTTGACCTTGCCTCTGTCGTTCCTTCACTGGCCGGACCCAAGCGTCCGCAGGATCGCGTGCCGATGTCTGAGTTGAAAGAGACATTTGAAAAAGCATTGGTCGCTCCGGTCAAAGATCGCGGCTTCGAACTCAAATCTGCGGCCCTCGCCACCGAAGCAACGTTTGGCACGAACGGCGGCTCGATGAAGATGAAGCATGGCGCGGTGGTAATCGCCGCGATCACGTCTTGCACGAACACGAGTAATCCGTCCGTGTTGGTTGCAGCAGGATTGGTTGCGAAGAAAGCCGTCGAAAAAGGTTTGACGGTCAAGCCGTACGTTAAAACATCCCTCGCACCTGGTTCGCGTGTTGTGACCGAATATCTCAAAAAAGCCGGTTTGATCGAGCCACTCGCGAAACTCGGATTCAACGTCATCGCCTACGGATGCACAACTTGTATCGGAAATTCAGGGCCGCTCCCCGGCGAGGTAGCGAAAGCCGTTACCGGGTCCGATCTGGTTGCGGCGGCGGTGATCTCCGGCAATCGAAATTTCGAGGGACGCGTCCACCCGCTGGTCAAGGCAAACTTCCTCGCCTCGCCGCCGCTGGTCGTCGCGTACGCGTTGGCCGGGACGGTTGATATTGATCTCAACAATGAAGCGCTTGGAAATGGTTCGGATGGCAAACCCGTTTATCTGAAAGATCTGTGGCCCAGCCAGCAGGAAGTCAACGAAGCGGTTGCTGCAAGTGTCAAACGTGAAATGTTCCTGGATAAATATGCCGACGTTTTCAGCGGCTCTGATATGTGGAAGGAAATCAAGATTTCCGAAAGCGATTTGTTCCATTGGAGCGAAGAGTCAACTTATATCCACCATCCGCCGTATTTCCAAACCCTGACGACGAGCGTGCCTTCTGTCGGCGATATCAAGGATGCGCGTGTGCTCGGTATGTTCCGCGACTCGATTACGACCGATCACATTTCCCCGGCGGGCAACATCGCAACCGATAGCCCGGCAGGAAAATATTTGCAGGGACGCGGCGTCCAGCCCAAGGATTTCAACTCGTATGGCTCGCGCCGCGGCAATGATCTTGTGATGGCGCGCGGCACCTTTGCGAACATCCGCCTGAAGAATTTGTTGGTCGAGCCGAAGGAAGGTAATTTCACCAAACATTTCCCGGAAGGCGCTGAGTTAAGCATTTATGATGTTGCGAAGAAATATCAGGATGAAGGCGTGCCTTCGATCATTCTGGCGGGCAAGGAATACGGAACCGGTTCCAGCCGCGACTGGGCCGCGAAGGGTCCGAACCTGCAAGGTGTGAAGGCTGTAATTGCTGAGTCCTTTGAGCGAATCCATCGCTCTAACTTGGTCGGCATGGGCGTACTTCCTTTGAAATTCATGGATGGACAAAATGCCGAGTCGCTGGGCTTGAAGGGCAATGAAGTTTTCGACATCACCGGTTTGAGCGATAAGATGGCGCCGAAGTGCGTTGTCACGGTCAAAGCAAAAAAGGCCGATGGCAAAGTTGTGGAGTTCAAAGCCACTGCTCTGTTGAATACATCCGTTGAAGTGAATTACTACCGCAACGGCGGTATTCTGCACACGGTACTGAGAAATTTGGTGAAATAACCCACCTGCTTTTACAGGGCAATGACAGAATAAAAACGAGACTGGTTTATCGCCAGTCTCGTTTGTTCTGATGCAGAAAGATGCAGATAGCCAGCGGGTGAATTTTGTTTTTCATTATCCCTCACAAAAAGCAAGTCGGATTGCCAATCCGGCCTGCTGGATTATAGCGAAATCAAAGCTGGCTGTTGCTGCGAGCGTACTCCAGCAAGTGTGGCCTGCATCGACCACGGCCCCGTCCATGTGACGGTGACGGGTAAAACCTTGCCGCGCAGATCGTCGTCCGATTCGGCGAAGACCAGTTTGTTGGTGGGCGTGCGTCCGCGCCAGCGGCCTTTGACTTTTTCTTCGAATAAAACGTCCACGCTTTGGCCAAGATATTTCTTATTGATCTCATCAACAATATTTTCCTGCAACTCTTCCAACAAGCGGAAGCGGCGCATTTTTTCGTCTTCGGTCACATTATCGGCCATGCGGCGGGTGGCAACGGTGCCCTCTCGCAGCGAGTACCGTGCCAGATGAGCAACGTCCAGCTTGAGGTCCGATAGGAGGCGGTAGGTTTGCATGAATTGTTCTTCGGTCTCGCCGGGGAATCCGACGATGATGTCCGTGGCAATGGAACAATCCGACAATCGCGCGCGGATCTTTGCAACGAGGTCGCGGTAATTTTGCTGGGTGTAGCCGCGCTTCATGTTCGATAGAACTTCGTCGTCGCCCGCTTGAATTGGAAGTTCGATGTGCGGCATGAGGTGCGGAAGTTCGGCGATGGCGTCAATGAGTTCATCGTCAAAATAGTTGGGATGCGATGTAAGAAAGCGGATGCGCTCGACGCCCTCGATCTCATGGATGAGACGCAAGAGCGCTGCGAGATTTGGGCCATCGGGAATATCCCTGCCGTAGCGGTCCACAATCTGACCGAGCAACGTGATTTCCTTGACACCCTGCTTTGTGAGCGAACGGACGTCGCCGACAATATCGCCAACCGGGCGCGACCGTTCCACGCCGCGCTGGTAGGGGATGATGCAAAAAGCGCAGGCGTGCGAACAACCATAGACAATGGGCACATGCGCGCTGATGAGTTTGCCGCGTTCGGCGACAGGCAGAATAAGTTCGTCGTCCATCATCATGAAGCGGCGCGTGGTTTCGGCATCTTCGGTGGAGCGGATCTCGCCCTGTGTGAGGTGCGAGATCAAAGGGCCGGGATCGGATGGCGGCGAGAAGACATCCACGAAGGGCAGCTTGGCGCGTAACTTTTCCGCGCCGCGCACACCGACCATGCAACCCATCAGGTTGATGACGAGATTGGGGTTTTTCTTTTTGAGCGGGCTGAGCGAAGTGAGACGTCCGAGCGCCTTGTCTTCAGCAGATTGGCGCACAACGCAGGTATTTAAAACAATCACGTCGGCTTCTTCGATGGTTTCGGTAAGGGTGTAACCAAGATGTTCAAGCGACGAGCCAACGCGTTGTGAGTCGGCCACGTTCATCTGACAGCCTTCGGTCCAGATATGGTATTTCATGGAAGCGAATTATACCAAGAGCGGTCGGGATTCGATAATCGTTATTCATTATTCCTTGGCAGGTCTAATACCCGCTGCTTTGCGGCGAGAAGATCAATTCCGCCAGGATACCCCGTCTGCTTGCGGCGGGGTATTTCATTCGATATTCGGGAGTCGCCAGCGTAT
>JAKBYW010000079.1:0-7483 GCA_021840275.1 Chloroflexota bacterium
CAACAGGTTTTGGTTTTGCAGATGATTTTGCCATGAAGACTCCAGACGTTCTTAATTTTTATTTTGTACTTCCGCATCGAACTCGCCATCAGACACGCGCACACGGATTCCGCCGCGCGCTTGTGCGATGCTGTGGACAATGACACCGTCAGCCCGACGTGTGACCACGGCGTAGCCTCGCGCCAGGACTTGAAGCGGACTCAGCGTTACAAGGCGTTTGCCCAACCCCTCGAGCTGACTCGCTGCGAGCGCCAGACGATGCGCCTGCGCGGCCAGAGAACGATGAGCAAACTCATCGAGTCTCTGCCGGTCTGATTGAATGCGGCGGGACGGCGAAAAGAATTTTAATCCAGAAGCTAAATTTTCGATTTCGGATTTTCGATCATTGAGAAAGGAAGAGACGAAAGAAGAAAGATTCGCCTGGAGAGATTGCAGCGTTGCGGAAAGATCGAGGATGGTGACCGGTGTTGCCAACTCTGCGGCGGCAGTGGGAGTCGGCGCACGCAAGTCGGCGGCAAAGTCAGAGAGCGTGAAATCCGTTTCGTGACCAACGCCGCAAATAACGGGGATCTCGGATGCAGCCACCGCGCGCACGACGCGTTCATCGTTGAAGGCCCATAAATCTTCGATAGAACCGCCGCCGCGCGCCAACAAAATCACATCGGGGCGCGCGGCATGTTGATTAAGAGAAGAAATGGCTTCGACCAGTTTGGGCGGCGCTTCATCGCCTTGCACAAGCGATGGCGCCAGAATGACCTCGACCAGCGGCAGGCGTCGGCGGATGGCAGTGAGCATATCGCGCAAAGCCGCACCCGTGGGCGATGTCACGATGCCGATGCGTTTGGGGAGTTCAGGGATTTCGCGCTTGCGTTCCGGGTCGAATAAGCCGTCAGCTTCGAGCAGGGCTTTCAGTCGCAGGAATTCTTGATATAACGCGCCCTCGCCCACCGGTCGGATTTGATCGGCGTAGAATTGATATTGTCCGCTGACTTCGTAGACTCCGATCCTGCCATGCACTGCGACGGCCATGCCGTCCTGCAATTTCAGATTCAAACGCGCCGCAGTCATCTTCCACATCACGCTTTTCAACGACGCACCCGCGTCTTTCAACGTAAAATAAATGTGCCCGGAAGCCGGGCGGGACAGGTTGGATATTTCCCCTTCCACCCACACATCCTGCAGCGTCACATCTGACTCAAGCAGGTCACGCACATATTTCGTGAGGGAGGAAACGGTCCACTGGACGGTTGAAAAAAGTGAAGGTTGCATCGAAACGAGGATACACGATTAAGGGCGGACTTACAAGTCTCACAAATCGATTCGTTACATCTTTATCAAAGCCAGTGAATGAACCGCCAATCCCGCGAAGAACGCGAAGATTTATTTTTTCTTGGCGTACTTCGCGCTCTTCGCGGTGAAAAAATGACAAAAGCTAGAGTTCACCATGAACTTTGAGAAAGCCTTGATCAATTCGTTTCGCAAATTCCGTAAGTTAAGATCCGATGATAGATAAAACTCTTTGCTGAAAATCTGCTAGAATTCAGCAATCTGATGAAACACCTCTGGTCACCCTGGCGAATGGCATATATCGAAAACTCAAAGGAAGACGGTTGTATATTTTGCAGCCTGCCTGCGAAGAAAGATGGGCCTGAGAATTTGATCGTCCAGCGCGGCAAGCTGGCCTTTGTGATCCTGAACCGCTATCCTTACACGAGCGGACATTTAATGGTTGTGTCGTTCATGCACAAACCCAACCTCGAAGAACTGGATGCGGCCACGCGCGCTGAAATGATGGAACTAACTTCGCAATGTACAGCGGTCTTGCGAAACGTTTATAAAACAAAATCCTTCAACGTCGGTGTGAATATTGGCGAGGCGGCTGGCGCGGGCGTAAAGGAACACGTGCACATCCACATTGTGCCGCGCTGGGCCGGCGACACAAACTTCATGTCGTCCCTTGCCGAGACACGCGTCCTGCCGGAGGCGCTGGAAGATACTTGGAAACGCATACGGGAAGGTTTTCAAATCTGATAACTGCTCGTAAGACACGGGGGAGTAATATAGACTCGGCATCATAAAGAATTATTCAGGAGTTACCAATGTCCCCAAAAAATCGGCCCGTTGTATTTTCATTTATTGCTGTTGCTATACTTCTATTGAATGGCTGTGCGCCGGCGATGAATGAAATTTCAACGACATCTCCAAGTAATGGCAATCCTCAAATTGCAGAGACCGCTGCACCAGTAATTTCACCATCGACTCCGACACCGCAGCCAACCGCGACACAAGTCACGTATGGTCCCGGCCAAACGGATTTCCCGGCGGGTATCAACCCGTTGAGCGGACAGCCGGTCGCCGACCAATCATTGCTGAAAATTCCCGCGATGCTGATCTCCGTTTCGAACTTCCCGGCAACGGCTCGGCCGCAAGCGGGGCTTTCGTTTGCGCCGATGGTTTTTCAATTCTCGATCACCGAAGGCGCCGACCGCTTCCTGGCGGTCTTCTACGGAGAAAACCCCGCGCCGGAAATTCCCATTGTCGGCGATTGCGCCATCCGTAAAGAGCCGTTCAAACAAACCGGCGCCCTTTTGGGTAATCGAGTCTGGCTGGATAAAAACAAGAACGGAATACAGGATGTTGGCGAGCCGGGTATCGGCGGTGTATGCGTCAACTTGTATGATGCAAGCAACAAACTTATCCAACAAACAACCACCGATACGAATGGCTATTATGGATTCAATGTTCAGTCCGGTCAGACTTACACAATTGAATTCATAAAACCGGCAACCATGGATTTCACGCAGGCGAACGTCGGCGACGATGACCATGACAGCGACGCAGACCCCTCGAGCGGACGGACTCAAACCATTAACATGGCAAAAGATGATTTGTCGTGGGACGCGGGACTGGTCCCGAATGATGCGTACGCCGCGCCGACGCCGGACCCGAAGACGGATCCAAAAGCCGAAATTGGCCCGGTCCGCTCCGGACGTTTGCTTTATGCTCACATCGCAAACTTTTTTCAGGATAGCTGTCTGATCTACGCATTTGCTTCGCCGGAAGTCCTGGCCAGGATTCCAAAATGTGCATTCGTCACGCACGAAGTCTCGGCTGGCGGTTCAATGCTGACGATGGATCGCATGAAAGCGATTGCCGATGAAAACATGCGCCACAGTGCCGACAAACCTTTTAATTACGCCAGCAATATTTTTTCGGATCAAGTCCCAAGCGGTGGCGTTCCGGCTTCACAACTCAATGTGTTCTTCGCCAGCTTGAACCAATCAGGCTGGACGTATGATCCTTTGTATCAAGCCTGGCTGCGATCGGTTGACAACTCCGACCAGAACAGCCCCGGCGTTCTGCACCTCGATACTGACCGCCTGACAGGCCGCCAACTTCACATGGAAAATCTGATCGTCATCATGGCAGATACCGACGTCATTTCGCCAACCAACATTGATATTCATCTTGACCAGGGCAACGAAGGTTACGCCTTTTTATTCCGCGATGGACAGATGTTCAAGATCAAGTGGAATACACGCGCGGGTGATTATGAAAAGAAAACCGGCTACGAGCGCCCGATCAAATTCGTGAATTTTGACGGTTCGCCTGCCGCGCTCAAACCGGGACATACATGGATGATCATCGTCACACCCTTCAGCACTTTCAAGGAAGGACAGCCGGGAATTTATCAGGTTCTATACGCCGCCCCGGAAGGCGAAGCGAGGTAATCTGTCTCATCCCTCACAATCAGATTGGTTGTGAGGGCTATAATTAGTTATGAAAAGAATTGCCCTGCTTTTCTTGGTCCTCGTGTCAGCCTGCAAACCCAACATAACAACATCGCCCCCGACACCCACACCTATTCATCTCCCCTCCACGCCGATACCGACACTGACGCCCGAACCGCCCATCACTTTCCCTGTGAACATCAATCCATTGACGGGCCAGCCGGTCACCGATCCATCTTTGCTGAAAATCCCGGCTTTGCTTGTTTCCATTTCAAATTTCCCAGCCAGCGGGCGTCCGCAGGCTGGACTTTCATTTGCTCCCTTCGTTTATGAAATCTATATCACTGAAGGCTCGACGCGCTTCCTCGCCGTCTTTTATGGTAAATATCCCGCTCCTGAGATTCCAACGACGGGTGGCTGCATTGTCCGCAGTGGAACATTCGTGCAAACTCAAAACATCATCGGCGGCAGGGTATGGCTGGATGAAAATAACAACGGCATACGAGACGCAGGCGAACGCGGCGTCGGCGGTGTGTGCGTCAACCTTTACGATCCCAGTGAAAATTTGCTTCAACAAACAACGACGGACTCAAATGGCTATTACGGGTTCAACGTCCAGCCTGGAAAGTATATCGTTCAATTTGCAAAGCCCGTCGGCTTGAATTTTACAAAACAAAACGCGGGGGACGAGTCAAACAACAGCAACGCTGACCCGGCCACGGGTCTGGTTGAAGCGGATGTTCAATCCAACGTTCTTTCTTTGGACGCAGGTCTGGTCCTCTCTCCCAATCAGACTCCCGTCCAAAATCCCTCAGCTTACCTACCGCTCGCACAAGTCGGCCCGATTCGCTCTGGACGATTGATCTATGCTTACATCAGCAGCTTCTTTGAAAATAGTTGTTTGATCTATGCGTTTGCATCACCGGAAGTGTTGGCGCGCCTGCCGCAATGCCACATGGTGTTTCATCAAATCATGGGCGGCGGATATATGATGGACATCAGCGAGATGAAAGCTGTCGCTGAAAAAAATCAAAGCCAGACAGGTTCTGATTTTGATTACGCCAGCAACACCTTTGCAGAACAACCTCCAGCAGGCGGCGCGCCTGCGACAAAAATGAATGTGTATATTGCTTATCAAAACCAATCGGGCTGGATGTACGATCCGCTTTATCAATCCTATCTACGCTATACGGACACAACTGAAATGGCCGACGCTGGAATCCTGCACCCTGACACCGACCGATTGACCGGCAGACAATTGCATTTCGAAAACGTGATCGTTCTTTTCGCAAAGCATGATGTCGTCTCGCCCACCAACCTCGATATTCATCTCGATCAGGGACGCATCGGCAATGCGTTGCTCTTTCGCGACGGGCAGATGTACAAGATCAAGTGGAGCACGCGCGGTTCCGATGATCGCAATAAGGCCCGGAAGTATCATCCCATCATTTTCCTCGACGCGAACGGCGAACCATTTCCTCTCAAGCCGGGACACACATGGGTGTTGGTTATCACGCCAGACTCAACCGTGGGAGAAAAATCTCCGGGCGCATGGCAATTGCAATTTGCATTTCCGCCCGGCGCAAAGTGAACCGTCCTGATTCTGTGCATTTCGTCACAGGCGCGACTATAATTGAAATGTTCGTTAAACCAGTCAAGGAGAAAGCATGAACAAAGAAACTGAAGCTGTGATCTTGAGCGCGGCACGTACGCCGATTGGAAAATTCCAGGGCGCATTAAGCGGACTCCCCGCGACGAAACTGGGCGCGATTGCTGTTCAGGCCGCGGTCGAACGCGCGGGAATCAAAGCCGATGAGATCGAAGAAGTTATTATGGGCAACGTTGTCCAGGCCGGAGAAGGACAAGCCCCAGCGCGTCAGGCCGGACTTTTCGGCGGACTCCCGGCTACGGTCGGCGCCACCACGCTGAACAAAGTCTGCGGGTCGGGGTTGAAGGCTGCCATGGTTTCAGCACAAGCCATCCGCGCCGGAGATGCGGATTTGTTCGTGGCGGGTGGATTTGAATCCATGAGCCGCGCGCCGTATCTCGTCTCAGGCCGAAATGGCGAGTTGAAATTCGGCAACCAGCAATTGACCGATGCCCTGCTCAACGACGGGCTGTGGGATCCGTTCGAGAATTGGGGCATGGGCATGGCCGCCGAATTTATCGCGGACGAATATGAAGTCACGCGCGAAACGATGGATAAGTTTGCGGTGGAGAGTCATCAGAAAGCGGTCAAAGCCATCGAGACGGGAAAGTTCAAGGCGGAAATCGTGCCGGTACAAACTCCGGGGCGCAAAGGCGAAGCCACGGTGTTCGACACGGACGAGGGTCCGAGAAAAGATTCGTCGCTGGATGGACTGGCGAAACTCAAACCGGCCTTCAAGTCCGATGGCAAAGTCACAGCAGGCAACGCGTCCAGCATGAACGATGGCGCCGCGGCGGTTGTCATTTCGTCACGCGCTTATGCAGAGAAAAATAATTTGAAGCCGATTGCGAAAATCGTCGGATATGCACAGGCCGCAGTTGAACCGAAATATTTATTCGCCGCGCCCGCACACGCACTTCCGAAGTTATTGAAAAAAGTTGGCTGGACTTTGAAGGACGTTGACTTGATCGAACTCAATGAAGCCTTTGCCGCACAAGTGCTGGCGGACGGTTATGCTCTCGCCGATCAAGGCTGGGATTGGAACAAGGTCAACGTCAACGGCGGCGCGATCGCGCTCGGTCATCCACTTGGCGCAAGCGGCGCGCGCGTGCTGACGACTCTGATCCACGCGTTGAAAGATCGCGGCTTGAAGCGCGGCATTGCCTCGTTGTGTCTCGGCGGCGGCGAAGCGGTGGCGATGGCGGTTGAGATGGAAGGTTAGCAGGTTGGAATGTTGGAAGGTTGAACGTTTAAACCTGACAACTTGTAAACACGCGAGGAGTCAACAATGGACACAAACGAACGCAATGAAAAGATCGAGCTGTACGGGCGTGGATTCGACTTATTGAAAGCCGCGCTGGCCGAGGTCCCGCAAGAAGCGATGAAGTTCAAGCCGGAGCCGAAAGAGTGGAGCGTGCACGAGATCATCATCCATCTGGCGGATTCCGAATCCAACTCGGCGTTACGCGCCCGCAAATTAATTGTCGAGCCGGGCGGCACGCTAATGGGCTACGACCAAGACCAATGGGCGATCCAATTGAATTATCACGAGCAAAGCATTGAAGATGCGCTTGAAGTTTTGCGTCTGGCGCGAAAGACAACTTACGAATTGCTCAAACGACAGCCCGATGTAGTATTCACCCATTCGATTGTCCATCCCGAAATGAGCGAGCCATACACATTCGAGAAATGGCTCAACATTTATCCGAAGCACATTCCCGGCCACATCGAGCAGATCAGGAACAATCTGAAGATTTGGAGGGAAAAGAAATGACCATAAAACATATCTTCGTCATCGGCGCGGGGACAATGGGCAACGGCATCGCGCAAGTCGCGGCGACGAGTGGCTACCAGGTCACTTGCATGGATGTCGTGCCCGCCGCGCTGGAAAAAGCAAAAGCGACGATTGCCAAGTCAACGGCAAAATTAGTTGAAAAAGGTACGCTCACCGCGGACCAGAAAACGGCCGCCGATAAAATCAGCTTTGTCTCGACTTATGACGATCTCGCAAAAGCAGACTTCGTCATCGAGGCCGCCACCGAAAACCCCGAACTGAAATTCAAAATCTTCAAAGATCTGGATGCCGCGGCGCGCGAAGGCGTCA